>JASHRI010000453.1 GCA_030037435.1 Candidatus Acidiferrales bacterium
ACCGCCAATATGGGCGCGGGCTTCGATTGCTTGGGACTCGCGCTCGAGATCTACCTGAGCGTCCGCGCAAGCCTTCTCGCGCAGCCCGGCGCGCGAACCCAAGCGCGCAGCCGCGGCGTCCGCGGCACTGCCGACTTGCCCAAGGATCCCGATCAAAATCTAATTTTCCGCGCCATGCGCTACACCGCAGATCACGAAGGGTTCGAGCTTCCCCGCGTGCGCCTCGCTGTGCAGAATGAAATCCCCGTCGCCGGCGGCCTCGGCAGCAGCGCGGCTGCCACCGTTGCGGGCGTGGCCCTCGGATATTTCGTCGCCGGCCGCCCGCTCCCGAAAGACACCGTCCTTCGCTACGCCACCGAAATGGAGGGCCACCCCGACAACGTGGCTGCTGCGCTGCACGGTGGCCTGGTGGTCACATTCACGCGCAGTGACGGCACTGTGCTAGCCATTCGCAAGCGCTGGCCTAAAGTGATCCGCGTGATTGTCGTTACTCCCGACCTGATGCTCGAAACTAAAAAGTCGCGCGCTGTGCTCCCGCCGACCGTCCCGCGTGCCGACGCCGTTCACAATTTGCAGCGCTCCGCCCTGTTCGTGGCAGCCTTGGAAGAGCGCCGCTACGACCTGCTCTGGGACGCCATGCAAGACCGCTTGCATCAGAATGCCCGCCAGACGTTGATACCCGGCCTTGCGGAAATTCTGGCGCTTCCCCGCGCGCCCGGTCTGCTTGGCATGGCGCTCAGTGGCGCTGGCCCCAGCGTGATCGCTCTCGCCACCGAGCGCTACGATGAAATCGGAAAGATGATCGCGCGCTGCTTCGAGCGACACAACCTGCAGCCGGCCGTTCGAATCCTCGAGTCCGCACAAGAAGGTCTCACCTTCTCGCAGAAATACGTCTCGCAAAAATAGCCGTCGTGTGAATTTGCATCGCCCCTGCTCGGTCCAGGGGCGGTGGTGGCAAGCTGTTAGGATTCGTGCGTTCTTCGAAGCGAGAACAATTCGCCGCCCGCCGCGAGAATCAATAGCCCCGCCCCCAGCAGCACCAGCGAACTTGGCTCAGGCGTTTCGAGAGGTGGTGGTGTGCCTGGCGGTGGCGAACCTGGCGGTGAGCCGCCCGTAGTCGTCGGGATCGGCAGCGGGCCGATCGGCGTCGCCGGAGTCGGCAGCGGAAACATCGGCGTACTTGGCGGCTTGATCGGACCCGAAGGACTCGTTGGCGTAAACGGGCCGACGCCGCCGACAATTGGGAAAATCGGTGAAGAAATCGGCAACATGGAGGCCGTGGGCGACGGAGAAGCCGTCGGGAACGGCAAGCCACCGACTGGAGAAAACGGCAGACGGAGCGGCGGCGCGAATTCCGGCCTCGCCTGGCCGCCGTCTGAGACAAACACCGGTCGCGCAGGCGTATTCATCGCTGTAGTCGGCGGCTGGTTGGGCGACGTCGGCGTCATTGGAGTTTCCGAGAGTCTATTTCCGCATCGCGTCCTGGCTTCGTGAACGCCGTCGCTGATTAGAGTTTCTCCCTCGGGAATCCTTAGCTTCTTCGTGGTCCAAAAAATTCGGTCCCCCATCCGGTACGACACATACACAGCTAGATTTTGATCCAGTCGAATCACGTGCGCGCGCGACACGTCGAATTCCGCGTAGTGTTGCGCCACCACAGGATCGTGGGTCATGGCATTCGCCAGTTCTTGTTGGCTTTCCACGCCGCCGGGAATCACCGAATAGGGATAGAGCTTGCGCTGCGGTAACCCTGCGCTGCCCTGCAGATCCTGCGCGGACGCCTGCGACTGGGAGTTTGCCACTGCCGCCTGCGCGCTTTTCTTCGTGTGCTTCCGGCTCGCCCCGCCCATCATGGTCAGAGCCGCCAGCGCTGCTGCAATGAAGCAGGCCACCCCTGCTGCAAAGAGCCAGCGTGTCCAGGCACACGACGCCGTTTGTTTCTCCGGTTTTCCCGGAACACCTTCAACTTTAGGCACGAGGTTCAGTACTGGTGCAATCGTACTGCCAACAAGTCGTCACTGATTACGTTGGCACTACGCACGCTTGCGTCACATCACTTCCCAGCGATATGACTTTTTTTGTCTCAATTGTCCAAGAGCTTTTCACTTCGAGCGCGTTGTTTTCCAAAACCTTCGCCCGAAGCGCGCGTATCCTAACTCATCGCACCGGGAACGCAATGATTTTATTTGACTTGTCAGAAATGCGCCTACACGAAGACACGTTCGCATTCGCGCGCATTGATGCGCGAAATTCGCGCTTTCGCAGTCAGCGGATTTGCGTGGACCTGGCTTGGCGTAGACGAAGCGATTCCTTCAATTCCTTTTGCCAATGCCAGAACATGAACCCCAAGGCTGTCAGAGGACCCAAAATGCAGGCAATTGCGGCCAGAATCAGCAGGCACAGCAGAGCGCCGTTGAGCATGGTTCCCGCCATCAATGACCCTCCGTTGAAGTAATTACCCGTCACAGCAGCAGTTAATGGGCCGACGCGCAAATCTAAGCCCTCTGCCTTTCCTCGTCAAGCGGGTAAAAACCCCTATCTCGATGCGGTGCCTTGCCTTACTGACTTTCGGCCTGGCGCGCCCTGTCCCAACTTCGCCTGCCTGGCCTCCTGATCTGCCAAAAAATCTGCATAAGGACCCTGAAAATCTTCCACCTTCCCGCCGTGGAAGCTCCATATCCGCGTCGCCACCTCGTCGATCACGTCGTGGTCATGCGTCACCAGTAGCACAGTCCCCTGGTAACGTTGCAGCGAGATATTCAGTGCATTAATCGACTCTAAATCCAAATGATTCGTCGGCTCGTCCAGCACCAGCACGTTCGGTTTCTGCAGCATCAACCGGCAAAAGATCAGCCGCGCCCGTTCGCCTCCCGAGAGCCCGTGTGTCGGTTTCGACGCATCGTCGCCGCTGAACAACATCTGTCCCAGCAGCCCGCGCAACTCCTCCTGCGTCGCCTGCGGCTTGAACGCCCCCAACCAGTCGATCACCGTCGTGCCATGCTGTATCGAATCGCCGTGGTCTTGCGCGAAGTATCCCGCCAGCACGTTGTGTCCCCACGTCACCGTGCCGCTATCCACGGGGAATGTCTTGTCTTCGTCGTCGATGTAGCCCGTCGCATTGCGCACCAGCGACTTTAGCAGCGTGGTCTTCCCCGCGCCGTTCCGCCCGATCAACGCGATCTTCTCCCCGCGCGCCACCTTCGCCGAAAAGGGCTGAATCACCTTCACGCCGTCGTACGACTTCGAGATGCTGCGTATTTCGATCGGCTGTTTTCCGGAATGCTGATCGAGCTGAAAACGAATGAACGGCCGCGCAATGTTCGATTTCGCCAGCTCCGCCGATTGCAACCGTTCCACTTCTTTCTTTCGCGACGTCGCCTGTGCCGACCGCGTGCCGGCCGAAAAGCGCGCGATGAATTCCATCAATTGCGCGATCTTCTTCTCGCGCTGCGCGTTTTCCGCCTCGATCCTCGCGCGAATCGACGTCTTCGCCACCACCATGTCGTCGTATCCACCGTTATAGAGAATCACCGTCTGGTAGTCGATGTCCGCCGTGTGCGTGCACACGCTGTTCAGGAAATGCCGGTCGTGCGAGATCACGATCAGCAC
>JASHRI010000454.1 GCA_030037435.1 Candidatus Acidiferrales bacterium
GAAGGCGTGCGTTATGCGATCGTCCACGGCACCGATAGTGCGAACTGCAGCGGGCCGGGCGGCGGTGGCGTCAGCTGCTCGGATTCTTCGGGCCAAAACGTTCAGGCGGCTGTGACGCAATACGCCCAATACTCGTTTCATAGCGCCGCAGCCATGAACGTCACCGTGACGTATCCCGATAGCTCGAGTGCGGCGCCCAGCCGGGTGGAAGTGCAGATTAATTATCCGTATCAACCATTTTTCGGACTCGGCTGGCCATCGGTCACGGTGAAGGCCGCCGCAGCGGGCCGAATCGTGTTTTGAAGCGAGGCTGATTGCACACCAAGCGATCTCGAAAAGCGATGCGGAACGGTTGGACGTTCGGTGGGTCCGACGAACGAGGGCAGGCGATGGTTTTCGTGCTGCTCGCGCTGGGTGTCTTTCTGCTCGGGGGAGTCGCATTCGCCGTCGACATCGCGAATATGTGGTTCCATCGCCAAACGGCGCAAAACGCCGCAGACTCTGCGTGTACGTCCGGTGCAATGGACATTCTGGCAGCGTCGCAAGGCGCATCGACCGGCAACCAGGGATTCACGATCGGGAGCGCATTCAATTGTTCGTCCAGTTCCAGCGCGACTCCCTGCGAATACGCCGCACTCAACGGTTACAACGGGCTGAATACCGTACCTGGCAACGAGGTGCTGGTCAGTTTTCCCTCATCCGACCCTAATGCGAGCGGTACCACTCCTCCTTTGCCCCCATCGGCGATGGTGTCCTTTCCGTTCATTCGCGTCGATGTCGTGGATCACGTGCAGACGTTCTTCTCGGGCCTGTTAAGCGGAAACACCACGCAAGACGTACGCGCGTTTGCCGTGTGTGGTGCTCTGCTGGTCCAATCGCCCGCGCCGATTCTTGTCCTTGATCCGCAGGAACAGGGTAAAACGGCAACCCTGTCGGTGTCGGGAACTCCCGACATCACAATCTATGGCGGCCCGGCAAGAAGCATTCAGGTCAATTCGAGCGACACAGCCGGCTTCAGTACGAAGAATGCCACAATCAACCTAACCCAAGGCGGTCCCAATCTGACGGGAAGCAGCATTGGCGTCTCCGGCGGTCCCACCACGGCTCCGGGCGGTGTCAGTTTCGGAACTACGGGATCATGGGAATACCCGGCGGCGCCGATATCGGATCCGTTCGCGGTTATGTGCGAGCCGGGTCAGGGCGGATGTCCGCAAATAAACGGCTATTCGACTCCAGCAAAGCCGGGCAATCCCACCGTTCCCGCGGACGAAGTTGCGAAGGGCTGCAGGTCCATCCCTTGCACGATCTCGTATCACGATCCCGTGCATGGATGCCCCACTGCGGGCGGCTGCCTGCTGTATACCGCCGGGTACTATGGAAGTGGGATCTCCATCAAAAACGAGACGGCGGTATTCGATCCGGGGCTGTACTACATCGTCGACGGACTCACGCTGGGAGCTAATGCCATCGTCCGCCCCAGCACGGGCGCAGGCGATGGTAGCGGCGGTACGACGTTCTACTTCTCGGGGCCAAGCACGATCACCGTTTCTTCCAGCTCTGGAAAATCCACGACCGATTCATATGCCGCCAGTTCATTGCGCTGCTTGGGAACGTCCAGGCTGCCGGGCAATTTGTCTTCTTCCACGACCTTTCAGGGCAACGTACTGGTAGCTCCCTGCACGGGATATTACGGCGACCCGCTTGGCTCGAGCGATCCACTGGGTGTTCAACGAGGGATACTTTTCTTTCAGGATCGTTCCGCAGACAACGTGGACGCGACCTGGGGAAGCAATCAAAAGTTCCTAGCGGCGGGCTCGATGTATCTTCATCATTGCAACGCGTCGGGCACCGGTACGGCATGTGGCTCTGCCTCCGCCGACTACGATGCGACGCTCACAATCACAGGTAAATCGTGCTCCGGTGACTTTATTTTAGGGAACATCGTCGTCGACAATCTGACTTTCGCAGGCAGTTGCATGACGATAGATCTAAATCCTGACTCCGCGTATTGGACGTTGAAGGCAACTTTGATTCGCTAGTTCATCGAAAGCCGTGACGATCGACCAGGACACGCGATCAGAGGATACGACTTGGATAGGAGATAAAACGATGGCTCAAGCAACTGGACCCAACAACCGCCGTTCCCCGCGGATCTTCGTTCATTGTTCCGTGGATGTTGTCGCCGCGTCGAAGGAGGCAAATAGCTTTTGCCCGGCCGCGACCGTTGATTTTTCAAATTTGGGAGCGCGTGTCCAGACCAAGGTCGCTCTGGTGCCGGGCGATCGTGTGAACGTTATTTGGCATGGTGCGACGCCACGGTCGTTTCCGTGTCAAGTGAGGTGGTCCTCTCCTGCTCGACCCGAGCAGTGGCACGAAGCCGGCTTGCAGTTCCTGAATCCGCTTCCGGTAACTGGTTAGGGCTGGAATGCGTGGTCAAATGGCCGGGCTGTTCCAGGCCGGTCGCGGTCGGCGCGCTGTGCACTAGCAGCCGGCAGTCCTTGTCGCCCACGTGCATTGCTTTAATCCACGACGGTACCAAGACGACTTCGTCTTCCTTGGTTCGAATCGGAAGTTCTCCCGACCACAGCCCGCGCGGTGTCAGTTGAGCGAGAGTCTCCAGGATGCCACGCCCCGCGTCGTTGTTATTTTCCTCGTGCAACATCGCAATATTCCGTGCCACTAACTCCCCGGGTTTGTAGCCGAAAGCTTTTTCGGCGGCCGGGTTCGCATACAAGACGGACCCAGACGCGGTGGTTAAGCAGAGTCCCAGTGGAAGCGATTCGAGGATATCTGTATGCAGCCTGCGCTCTACGCGCTCGCGGAATCGTCCCGCGTCGTCGTAGAACAAAAGCAGCGCCGCTACGCCGGCCACCCAGATCATTACGACGCCTCCATACTTGATCATCGTACTCATCGAAGACGCGCTTTTCGCCGCGCTGGCAAGTTCCAACTGCGATCGAGCCTGCTCATCCGCGCGAAGCTTCGCGAGAGCCTCGTCCGTCTCCTCGGCCGCGCCAAATCCCGCGCCATCCGAACGGCTGGCCGCCCCGATTTCGCTGCCTTTTCTTGAATCCCCTCCACGCTGGAGCGCGTCGAGGTGCCTTGTCGCCAAACTGTTCAATCCCTTCGTCTCCGATTGCAGAGCCGCATCATTCCTCGCCAGTTCATGCAGCGTTTCCAGTGCGCTGCTTACGCGCGCGGCAGCATCTGTATATGCCGTCCGATAATTCCGGTCGCCGCTGGCGACGAAGCTCTGCGCCGCCGTCTGCGCGTCTTCAAGCGCGAAAATCAGATCGTCGCAGGCGTTCAGCGTCGCTGCTCGATTTCTGATTTCGTGCTCGTGCGCATTCAGTCTGTAAACTGCCCCAACCTCCAGGAACAACACCACGAAAAGGATCGGAATCGCCAGCGCATAAGCAACCGCGATTTTTCTCCGTTTTGTCATTGGCGCTCCCGTCCAACTCTGTTTTAGCCATGATCTCCGCTTTACCAACGGAGATTTTTTCCCAAATTGAACTGCAACTCCCAAATTGGCGCGCGCGAGATCGGCACTTTTTCCGGGTTGCGCATCTCACTGGCAGTAGTTCCCATCACTGCATCAGCGCTGGCTCTCGGAAATCGCCGCTCCAGCTGAATATCTTTCCTAGAATGTTAGAGAAGCACGTGGTATGCCAAGGCGAGGAAGCAAGCTACGGGCGCATTCCAGGCAAGTTTCGCATCAGAATTATTGATTGAGCCCGGCCAAACGAAGCACGCGTTGGTAGCGCGCATCGCGGTACAAAGTCTCATATCGCGGGTCGACTTTCAGCCAGATCATGCCATCGGAGCCGCCTGTGGCGCTTTCTTCGATTGCATCAAGGGCCTTGTCTTTTTCGCCCAACGCCACAAGAGTCGCCGCCCGATAGATCGGCGCAGCACGATAAGGAGCTTGCTGGCGATCCAATTCGGCCAACACCTCTTCGGCCTCTGCTTTCCTGCCCGCCGCCGCATAGGCGTGCGCTAGATAATCGAGATACGCCGGCGGCCGCCCGCCTGAAAGCTGCAGGGTTTTCTGGAACTCGTCAACAGCAGCATCAGCCTGGCCTTGCTGCTCGCGCGTCAAACCGAGCACCGCATGCGCAACCATGAAATTTGGGTCGCGCTGCAGCGCCTGCTGGCACAGCGTCGCCGCATTGCCATAATCACGCGCAAAATAGGAAACATATGCAGCCGCGGTTGTAACAATCAATGAAAGTGGATCAAGTTGCTGCGCCTGCCGAATTTGCGCGAGTGACGCCTCTCGCTGTCCTTGAGCCGTCAAGTAGAGCGCATACCAATGATGCGCCGGCGCATAGTTCCCGTCGAGTTCGATCGCGCGTTGAAACTCCTTCGCCGCGCTGGTCCAGTTCAGATCCCACATGAAATCCACATAGGCTAACGAGGCGTGCCCTTCCGCTTGGCCATCACTCAGCTCCACGGCTGACTGCGCAGCAGCCCGCGCTTTCGGAATGCCATCCTGGCCGCTGAGAAATCCGTAATAGACCAATTGGTTGTAGGTATCCGCGAGGCCCGAATAGGGCGGTGCGTAATGGGGGTCTTCGGCAATCGCCTCGTTGAATGCCGCAATCGCATCGTTCATTCCGGCGCGAGACCGCTCATTCAGATAGTAGCGGCCCTTGAGATAGGTCTGATATGCGTCGGGCTTTGCCAGATGCGAGTTGGACAGCGCCAATTGGGCCTGTGGCGTCAGTTGCACCTCAATTTCCCTTGCGATGTCCCGGGCTACTTCACCCTCAAGCTTGGCCAGGTCGTCACGAGAGCGATCATAATCGCGAGCCCACAAGTGGGTCTGGTCGTCGGTGCGGACCAACTGCGCCGTGATTCGAAATCCATCGCCGGCTTTTCGAATGCTGCCTTCGAGCGCGTAGTTCACGCCCAGTTCCTGCGCAATTTCCTTGATCGATTTGGAGCTTCCCTTGTAATGCATCGCTGACGTTCGTGCGATCACGCCCATCTGATCGTGATTCATCGCGCCCAACTGCGCGATCATCTCTTCCGTGAAGCCGTCGCTCACATAGTCCTGCCCCGCATCTCCCGTTAGATTCTCAAAGGGCAGCACAACAAGCATGACTCTGCCGGGCGACGGCGCTGGGACCGGTCGTTCCCTGATTGCCGAGCGCAGCGCCATTCCGATCGCGATACAGGTCAGGATTAACGCGACTCCCTCCACCGCAAATCGCACTTTCTCGAAGGTCGTCTTCGCCGCAGGATAACCCTCGACGGAAGTTGGCAAATGGAAAGTCGGCGCGTGTGTGCTGGCTGAGCTGGTCGGAACCGCAGCGCTAATCGGTGGCGGAGTTGCGGCTCCGTTTCCTGTCGGTACCCGTTCGACCGGAATCAGGAATCGATAGCCGCGGCGCGGCAGGGTTTCAATGTAGCGCGGCTTTTCGGAATTATCCGAAAGCGCGTCGCGCACCTTGCTGACGGCCGTATTCAAGCCAGTCTCGAAATCGACGAATGTATCCTCTGGCCACAGGCGCTTTTTCAATTCTTCACGCGTCACCACTTGGCCATGCCGCTCAGCCAGGGCCGCCAGCAGGCGCAATGGTTTCTCTTGCATGCGTAATTTGGAACCGCCCTTACGCAATTCGCCTGAATGCAGGTCAACAACGTACGGACCAAACTTAAGGCTGGGCGGGCTGGGGACCGACTCCATGCGACCTCTACCGCAGCATTTACGGGGACATCAGATATTACCATATATCGCTAGTACTCTGTGTCAGCACGGTTCCGCCGTTAGTAAATTTCTTAGAATGAAGACGTTGTTTGTTAAGATTTAGTTCAGGATAAATTTTTTCCCGCTTTATTGACCCCGCCTTCTATCTGGCCCAAACTCCCGCGCATGCGTTCCTCTGAAGGAGCTGAAGGTCCAATGGACATGCCAACCACAGTCTCTCGTGAACCCGTCGAGGTGCAATTTGATCGATGGCTCGCCGCGACTCTGGAAAACGAGCACCGGCGCCTGCGCGAGGAGATCGACGCGCAGCGAGCCATCCTACAGGGCAGATCCGCGCCCACCGGTCGACCCGTCGAAACGAAGTAGCCTAAGAGTCGGGAAGATCAAAAGCCGCGGCGCAGATATTTAATGCAGGTTTCTCTCTACTAAGGGCACCTCAACTCGGCCCGATCCTGGTAGGAATCCCCGACCATCCTCATCTTCTGAAACTAAGTCTTCGTCCGACCTAGAAGTCACTCGCATCGCACCCCTCTCTTGGCTACTGCTCCCTCCTGAAAATTTTGGAATCCATTGTTGTGAGTGCCCAAGGCGTGGCTAGCGAATATTTACATGGACTAGTACTCGCAGAGGCCGGCAACGAGCGCAATCCCTCTGAATCCCTAAGGCTTAGAGGCTGGCACTTTGGGCCGCCCATTGCACTCCTATAGGCGTAGTGATGAAGAGGGAGGCGCGAAAGGATTCAAGCCCAGACCCAGCGCTGAGTGGCGCGGCCAGAGTTGCCGCGCAGTTGTTTGGAGGTAGAGATTATGTTCGATCAACTCGACGATATGAGCAACAGGCCCA
The DNA here is from genome assembly GCA_030037435.1 of Candidatus Acidiferrales bacterium. GTDB lineage: Bacteria > Acidobacteriota > Terriglobia > Acidiferrales > UBA7541 > Palsa-295. The sequence continues at coordinate 6,560 of JASHRI010000454.1, forward strand.
AGGGTCGCAAACCTTGGTCCCTGGCGATTTCCGTAATTGTACAGGTGGTGATCATAGGCGTGCTGATTGTGATTCCTTTGATCTATACAGAGGCGTTGCCAAGTGCAATGCTCGGCACGTTCCTGGTCGCACCGCCACCGCCTGCTCCGCCGCCACCGCCTGCGGCGATCGTGAAGCAGCCAAAAACAAATTTCGCTAAGGTGGTCCACACGCAAGCCATGGTCGCCCCAACCGTGATTCCGAAAAAGGTCGAAGTCGTGAAAGACGAAGCGGCTCCAGCGGTGAATAGCGATCAGGGCGTCGTCGGCGGTCTCGGCAACACCTTGGGTGGGCTTGGCACTGCGGCTGGTCCTGCGCCACCGCCTCCTCCGCCCACTCCGCAGCGAATTCACGTCGGCGGTAACGTAGAAGCCGCCGCGCTAGTAAACAAGGTAACGCCCACTTACCCGTCAATCGCGAGGTCCGCTCACGTTCAAGGGACCGTGACACTTCATGCAGTGATCTCGAAAAACGGTACCATTCAGGAACTGAAATTCGTTTCCGGCCCGGCGCTCTTGATGCAGTCCGCGATGGAAGCCGTGAAGGAATGGCGCTATCGCCCGACGCTGCTGAACGGCCAGCCGGTTGAGGTGGATACCACCATCGACGTGGTCTTCAGCATGAATGGGATGAATGGCTAACGTCGGCGCGGCGCTCTAACGTCATCATCATCGCCCGTCGCGATAGACGGACTCAGTTCGCCTATCGCGACAGCGCCATTCCTGCGAAAGCGACGGCCGCTTCGGGCGGTTTCAACGGAGGAGTATGAACCAGACTCGCTCGATGAGTGCGAATCCGGCATAACCCACAGCCATATATGCCGCTGTGTAGGCAAGCAGCAAGGCGCAGGCGGCGAATGAATGCCTCGCAGTTGGCTTGGAGTTCATGGCACCAGTGTAGCTGCGCTGGCCGGAACAACCCAATTCAAAGTTTGACTCGAAAGTATCGCTTTTAGAGATATCGCCGCATCGCGCTGCGAGCGCTGTTTGCGCGTCAGATGGCAGCTGCAACGTCTCGATGGATTTCGAGCAGTTTCGTAAGCGATTGATCGGCTGGCCGCCGTCCGAGCCCGCATTCGGTGGACACGCCGGTTGGTCCGGAAAAGTGTCGCTTAAATGCGTTCAGCCGTTTGACGCTGCCCTCGACGCCGTCCGTGTAGTGAACCAGGCCTGCGTACACGGTTCCATCTCCAAACTTGAGATCGCCGAGAGGCTCGAAGTAGGCATCGTCGCTGCGATGTCGCGGCACGGACATCTGGACATGGTTGATCGGGCGCGGCGACGCAGCCTGCGCCTTATTGGCCATCACCACGCTGGTGCGAAGATCGGCTGGATCCTTGAAATGCTTGTGGTGCAGATCTCCGTAACATAGATGCATTCCAACAGGCACATCGGCGGGAATCGGCGCGTTTAATTCGCGGATGTAACGTAGAAAGCGATCCATCGGATCGCCGTTGGGTTTGAACTGCATCGGAGCGGTGTCCGGCATGTAGTCGCCATGCTCGAGAGCGACTGTTTCCCAGTTAATGTCCCACTGGATCACTAAGTCTTCGTGCGGAATCACTTTGCAAAGCTCAGCCACGTCGCGCTTCATCACGTCTACGTACGCGTCGACCATCAAGTCCATGTTGTGCGCATTGTTAGTGAATAGACGTACGGCATCGTCAGGGAAGGGAAGCGACTGCTGAAAGCGCACGCCTTTGGGCATCACACCCTGATCGCGCAGCCGGCAGAAAACCTTATAAGACGCCGCAGCTTCTCGCGGATAACCGAGGGTTTCGATCCAAGAGACCTTCGTCACGCCCGGTTTCACGCCGTACCATTGGCAGACGTCGTAATCGCGCGGCAGAAAGTCTGGCAAGCCGTGTCCTGCCGGAACCACTGGGCGAATCAATTCAAGATCGGGGTGCTTCGCCCACGTGTTGACCAGCACAAAGTAAATCCAAAATCGGCGAACTCCGAATTCGCCGTCGGTAAAGCCAATTGCGAGGTCGCCAAGAATCGGAGCGACCGTGCGGAACACTTCTTCGGCGCTGTTGCCGGGAACTCCGCCGACCAGCAGGACAGCTCTGCGCGCTTTGGACATGATGATTCCTCCCAATTGTAGATGGATGATCTAGTGGAGGCTTTCCCTCGACCCCAGCCCACCAAGTACATGCATTTTACCGTCGACTCGGCAAAAATTCTCCGACGATCGCGAGCGATCAGCGGCCAGAACGAGTGAGGGTAGCTCCACTGATTTTCTTGGTTTGGTGCGCCTGATTTGGGCCCGGATAGCTGAAGAGCAGGTCGTAGCCGGGGGATCCGCCCGAGACGAAAATGTGAAAATCGTCGGGGCTTTGCACAACTGGCACGCGGCCTCCTGGCTTCAGAGCATCGCGGAACACTTGCGCTCGATCCGGACGAATTCGTCCGTCGGCCATGGTTTGATTCAAAAAGGTGAGCAGCTTCTCGTTCGAGAATCCGGCATTCATCGCCGCAACCTGTTCGTAAGGCACGCGGGAGCGCTCATAGATATGCTCCTGCAGGCTCCTTCGCGTAAAACCCGCCTTCGCAAGATCGTTGGCGCAGCCCGGATGAAGAACTAAAACATACGTCTGAGAGTGAAACCAACCAAAGCGCACATTAGAAACGTACGAGATCACTGAGTCGATGATGCCTTGACCCGTCCACGGCATGACCGCGCCGCCTCCGTAGACCTCGGGCGTGGTTCTGCCTGTAGCGACGGTGACCGTACTGTCGTCGCGCTTGAAGCCGAGGCTGACGTGATAGGGCTCCCAGGGGCTCGCCTCCTCATTTTCCGCAAATGTGAAAAAGGTATAAGCCTGGAAGCGGCCGGTGAGCGACATGTCATTGATGGCCGGCCAAGTCCATCCAAGGTTCAGAAGGGATAGCCGCAAGGCCCGCCCCACAGTGCTATTCGCGCGCCACCCGTGTCCCAGCAATCCGATACCGGAATTGAAATGCAATTCCCGCGCGATTGGACCGTTCACGATGATGGTCGGAGTGAAGGCTCCCGTAGATGCCTGCATGTGAGTGACGTCGTAGTGCGGGCTGGTGAGAATTTCCATGGCAGCGATGATCACCGGAAAATATTCGGGCTTCGCGCCGGCCATTACTGCATTAATCGCGATTTTCTCGATGGTGGCCGCGCCCCTTTTCGGGGCGACCAGGCCGATCATCTCCTTCGGATCGCGGGTGGTGCCTGCGAGCATTTGCCGAACGGCAGAAACGGTGGGAGGCACGATCGGCAAGCCGTCTGCCCAAAGATTGTCGAGGAAGAGTTGATTCACTTTCTCGGCGGCGTCGGAATAGTCTCTGCCACCAACCTCGATGTTGGTTTGTTGCGCTTCCTTGCGGATTTGTTCTGGGGAGGCTTCTTCGGTGGTCAGCGGCTTGATTAGAGCATCGACGATATTGTCGAAGATACCAGCGGCGATGGGCTGCAGTTCAGCGATGCTGGCGCGCCCGCGATAATAAGCCTCCGCCGGCACAGTGACGACTCGAAGTCCGGGCATGCCTTTATCGCGCGCCGCAGACCGGGCGTCATGGATAAATTCGCTGGTGGCGATGTAAACGCCGGGCTTGCCCGCTTTTTCGATTTCGCTGGTGTCGTGGGAACCCCACCACGTGCAGCTTCCTCAATCGCCGGTGGCGAAGATGAACGTATCCACCTGCGCGGCGACCTCCGGATACCAATCTTTGGTGAGCGTGATGGTTTGCGCCGCAGGCTTCGGCAGGCGCAAGACAGTAGCGGTGGGATATTCTTGGCGAAGCAGGTTTTCGACGGCATTGAGAAAATTATTGGCCCCGAATTTTCCGTTGTCGCACAAGCCGATTTTCTTTCCGGCCAAATCCGCGACGCGCGGCCGAATACCGACGGTCGGAGGTGGAGGAATTTCACCGCGCGGATTCAAGACTTCGAACGTGATCGCAGCAGATTCCGCGCCGGTCGAACGAAGCTGCGCCAGCGGGAAAATCATCTCTGGCGGAAGACTCTTTGCCTCGCTCATCGTGTTGTCTCCTGATTTCGCATCGGCTATGCGGTCTGTTGCGCGCTCATGTAGTTGCCCGAGCGGAGTTTGACGAGGGCTTTGCTCGGATCGAATGCGACGCCGACCGGATCGCCACCCTCGGCGACCAACTTGATTTGCGCTCTCAGCATACGCCGCTGCATGATGATGCCGCGATCGCTGGACGCAAGATGTTCTTCGGAATGCAGCGAGATTGGTCCCTGGCCGGCTTGGGCTTCATAATCGCCAGGCGTGTCCTGATGCTCGCGCTCGGTCATCTCGCCCCATAGTTTTCCGTTCAGGCGAATGCCGCCAAATATATCCGGTGCAGCTTTTGGCATTTTCGAGGCAGTGGCCATGGTGAAGTGCGAATCGTCAACCGGCAGCGCCCAAGACACCATATTTGCACGCTCCTGGTTGATATCGATTGGATTCGGAACGCACATGATGTTGGGCATGATCCACGAAGAGATGCGATCGTACTCGCGGCCATCGTCGAGCTTGCGCTTTGCGGAATAGCAGACGCCCTCGTCGGTGGGGAAAAAATCGACCTTGGGCATCAGCGCGAACTGCGGAACGAACTGCACGGTGCTGAAAGTGGAGTGCAGCACCTGAACGTGGAACGGGTCCATCACGTTGTCGTTCATGTGCAGCCAACTATACGGAGCGACGGCGAGGCTATTGTCGCCCGTAGCGCCGAACGCGCCGACGTAAGCGCGAATCTCCTCGTCGGGACGAATATCCTCGAGAATGTCCCAGCGCGGCAGAACGGGTTTCTTTTCCGGCGGACCCATATAAGCGAAAACGAGACCGTAACGTTCCTCGACCGGATACCACGGCTGGCGCGCCACGTCGAGGTTGCGCCCACCCTCGGGTTCGCAGGGCTGGCGAAGACAGCGGCCCTCAACGTCGAAAAGCCATCCGTGATAACAGCAGGCGATGCCCTCTTCGCTGACTTTGCCGTAGAAAAGCGTGGTGCCGCGATGCATGCAGCGCGGATAAAGCAGGCCGGGGCGGCCTTTTTTATCGCGGAAAATAATCAAGTCTTCGCCGAGGATGCGGACATACTGTGGGCGGTCGGTAACATGAGCTGAGGTCGCGATCGGATGCCAGTAGCGCCGCATCAGTTCACCGCAAGGAGTGCGCGGACCTACCTGCGTGAACTCCGCGTCCGGATGTTGTATTGGCCGGCCATAGGCGCTGCCGTCGGATGGCCGCTTTTGTTGTGTCGCTTCAGCCATTTTCGTCTCCCGTTCCGCGATCGATGCGAACCGGAAGTTCCTGGTTGCGCGGAACGCAATTCTCGCCGTTGCTAACCCTTCGCAATACACACCCGCCAGCGAAAGTTGTCAAGCGAAGAGAGTTTAGGAGCGATGAGGCTGCGTGGCGAGGAGAGTTTCGGATAGAGCGGGTCGCCGATGAGTGTTTTCTAGGAGATACGAGCAATTCTATTCGAGAGTGAGTTTCGGTTAGAAGCCGGCCCAAGAGGGCCGGGCCTGATCGGGGCGAGCGAGGAAACGGACCTCGGCGGAAGGGGCCTGAACCATGTCCGTTGTTCGCTCGCCGAGCCTGAACACCACAACCCATATCTCTTCCCGTCCGGGGCCGAAAAACGCCCCGACTGATGCTAACAGATAGTGGAGCAAAGTTCCACTACAAAAATGTCTACGAAAGGCAGGCCTACTATGGCCCGTAAACAGCATGGCGAATGCGTGTTGGCTGCCGGCGCTACGGGTGATGGGTGGCAGTGGAGGCGACGGAAGCAGGAATCGAAATCGTTTGCTTCAATTGGATTTGATCGACGGATGAGCCGACGGAAACGGTGAAGCTGCCGGGATCAACTCTCCATCCGCGATCGTTGACGTCGTAATAGGCGAAAGAGCGGGCATCGAGAGCGACTTTGACGCGCTGCGTTTGGCCGGGGCGCAAATTCACGCGGGCAAAGCCCTTCAATTCGCGGACAGGACGCGGCACGCTGGGATGATCTTCTCCAACGTAAAGTTCGGCAACGTCGGCACCGTCGCGGCTACCTGTATTGGTGACATCCCAGGAGGCCTCGTAAAGCGGAGCCGGATCGGATGAGTTGGAGGACGCGGACGCAGCGACGGGCCGTATCGAAAGGTTGCGATATCGAAATGTGGTGTAGGAGAGGCCGTAGCCAAAGGGAAAGAGCGGCTTCACGCCATTGTGATCGTAGCCCCGATAGCCGACAAAAACGCCTTCCTTATATACAACGCGGTTTGCTTGTGAATCACCTATGACGCGGTTGGTGCCGGGCTCGGGGTAGTAGCTGTCGTGCACAGGGTTATCGTCCCATTTTCGTTCGAAGGTGATTGGCAGACGGCCGGAGGGATCGGCGTCGCCAAAGAGCATTTGAGCCAGCGCCGTGCCGCCTTCCTGACCCGGATACCAGGCTTCGAGCAAAGCAGGGATTTGGTCGATCCAGGGAGTTGCGTCGAAGCTGCCGCCGGAAGTAACGACGACGATCACGTGTTTGTTGATGGCAGCGAGTTTCTGGATCAGTTCATCCTGGCCGGGAAGGAGGCGGAAGGTGCGGTCGGAGCCTTCGCTTTCGGACTCTGGAGAGAAGCCGATGCAGACGACAACCGCATCGGCGGAGGCGGCCATTTTCTCAGCGTCGGGCTCCACATAGGTGCCTTGGCGGACGATTCCAAACCGGAAGCGCGATCCAAGGAAGCTAGGACGGCCGTGATGTTCGACGACGACCTTATGAGGGCCGGCGTCGAGAGTGAGGGTGGTGATGCCGACGAGCGTGCGCGATTCGGTCCAATTATCGAGCGCGAGATTTCCGTCGACGTAGACGCGATAGCTTCCGCCAGCCTCGCCGGTGGACTGGACGAAGACGTCGTATGCGGCAGAGGCGGGCGCGATGTAGTAGCCGCTCCATCGCGCGGAGCCCATATTCGCGGGAAGGGTGGCAGCTCTGAAGCCAAGATCGCCATTGGCGATTTCACCGAAATTGACGTGCTGGACGGTTTCGCGGCGGATGGGATCGCCGGAGAGATTGCCGGAAGCGAAGTATTCGGCGTTCAGGCCGGAAGCTCCGCCTGAAGCTGCCGTGGAAAAATTGGTGTTTTGCGCCAATTCGTTGAGGGGCGGGATGCCGCGATGATAGTAAGTCGGTATTCGGGAACCAAGTTCCTTGGAAATGCCTTCGAGAAAGCTGACGGCAGCGAAGGGACGTACACCGGCACTGCCACCCGCGACGGGAACAGCGGGATAGGCGTCTGGGCCGATTACGGCGATGGATTTGATGGTGTGTTTATCGAGGGGCAGAAGGTTGCCGTCGTTTTTCAGGAGCACCATGCTTTCACGCGCGCCTTCCAGAGCGACTTTGTCGCCTTCGAGGTTGTAGCGCGGGATCGAAAGGTCCTGCTGGTTGCGGTCGAGCCAGTGGAATTTGACAGCAAGGGTGAGGATGCGGCGAACCTTTTCGTCGATGGTGGAGGCAGAAATTCTTCCATCGTTAATCGCCGGAATGAGAGTTTGCCGATTCATGAACGCGGCGAAAGGCATTTCGAGATCGAGGCAAGCATTGGCAGCGGCGATGCCGTTGTAAGTGGATCCCCAGTCGGACATGAGGACGCCTTGAAATCCCCAGTCTTTTTTCAGGATGCCGCAATTGATCGGCGCGTTCTGGGTCATGTGCTCGCCGTTGACGAGATTGTAGGAGTTCATCACGGCGCCGACGTGGGCGTCTTTCACGGCAGCTTCGAAGGCGGGCAGGTAGATTTCGCGCATGGTGCGCTCGTCGATGACCGAGTCGACGTTGTGGCGATCGAATTCCGAGTTGTTGCCTAGGAAGTGTTTCACCGTCGCGCTGACTTGCTGGCTTTGCAGGCCGTCGATGTAGCCGACGGCCATGCGGCCAGCGAGGAACGGATCTTCGCCGAGATATTCAAAGTTGCGGCCATTCATCGGGGCGCGATAGATATTCAGGCCGGGCCCGAGGAGGAAATTGACGCCCTTGGCGCGCGCGTCGCGGCCAATCTGCGTGCCCATGCGCTCGGCGAGAGCAGGATCCCAGGTGGCGGCGAGGCCGATGCCGCCGGGCATCGCAGTGGCCGGTCCATAATTACGGACGCCCATAGAGGCGTCGGCGGTGAGGAATGGCGGCACGCCGAATCCGGGAAGGGCGCGAACGGAATAGCCGTTGACGCCGCCGATGTAGTCGATTTTCTGCTCGAGAGTCATGCGGCTGAGCATGGAATTCACACGTTGCTCGACGCTTGAGGAATTGCGCGTGGTGGACTGGCTGGGGGATTCAGCAGCAACGAAGAAAATCAGCAGCAGAAGGCACGCGAGTTGGCAGCAGCGGCGTGCGGTCGTTCTCGAAAAGCTGCTTGACGGATTGTCCATCTATTCCCCCACCCCCTTGAGATCGACGGTTATCAGCCGGCCGGGCGCTATTGAGTCGCGAGCGTGAATTCTCCCTTGGCTCGAATGTCGCGCGAGGAGGCGCCGACATCGACCGTATACGTGCCATCATAAACTCTCCAACGATGGCTCAATTCATCCCACGCGGAGAGCGCGTTCTGGTCGAGTGAGAACGTGACGAGTTTGTTCTCACCCGGCTTCAACAAGATTTTTTCGAATCCCTTGAGCTGGCGGGGAGGTTCGGCGGCCGCGGCAGGATATTCGACGTAGAGCTGGACCACTTCGGCGCCGGGGCGCGAGCCAGTGTTCGCGACATGGACGCTCACAGAATGCGTTGAGTCGCTGCCGGAAACATGAAGGTCGCTGTAGCGGAAGGTGGTGTACGAAAGACCAAAGCCGAAAGGGAAGAGCGGCTTTTGATCCTTTGCGTCGTACCAGCGATAGCCGACGAGAACGCCTTCGTCGAAATTGACCGTGTGTCCGTCACCGGGATACTCGAGGAAATTGGTAGCGGGACCTTGTTGCGCGTCGGCTGGAAACGTGACTGGCAATCTGCCGGAAGGATCGACGTCACCGAACAGAAGGGAAGCGAGGGACGAGCCGGCTTCCTGTCCTGGATACCATGCTTCGATCACAGCAGCGACCTGATTGAGCCATGGCATTGAGACTGGATTGGAGGTGTGAAGGACGATGATAGTGCGAGGATTTGCTTTGGCGACGGCTTCGATGAGGCGGTCCTGATCGCCGGGAAGGCCGAGGAAAATTTTGTCGTGGCCTTCGCCCGTTTGTTCACCGGCGAAGAGAATGGCGACCTCGGACTGCTTGGCCGCGTCGACAGCCATCGCGAGCATCCTTTCCTCCTCGTCCGCGGGCTGCCATCCAAGTTTGAGGCCTTGGCCGAGAAGATTGGAAGCGCTGGAATATTTGAGCTCGACAGGGACGGAATGACCCTCGACGAGTTCCACCATGCCCTGAGCGGTGCGAGGGAAATCGGCGTTCATCAGGCTAACGACAGCTCGGTCGTCAATGTAGAGCTGGGCGGTGCCGCCGGCGGTGACGGAAAAGCGATAGAGGCCGGTGGAAGTTGGCGTAAGAGTGCCGGTCCAGCGAGCGGACCAGAGCGGCATGCGCAATGCGCCACCGGCGGCGGGTCCGGAGCCGCGAGGGGATCGTCCAAATTCGGGCAACGGCGCGCCCGAGAAATCCACGGTCGGATCGACACGAGTGGTGACGGGATCGCCGGACCAATCCGCGGTGCGGTAATAGCGAGCGAGAAGCCCGTGTCCTTCGGCGCCGGGCGGAGGCGCGAGAACTTCGGTAGGAACCGGCGGAAGGGGTCCGATGCCCAGCGTGCCGCGTTCGTATGTGACTGTGATGGAATTGCCCGCACGCGCACGGATGGCGTCGAGGGGGACATCGAGTTTCATCACATGAACTCCGGCGCTACCGGTCTCCATGACCTGTGAGTCGGAACCCGCATCGTCACCGACGACTGCGATGGATTTGATTCGGCCGGAAAGTGGGAGCAAGTTGTTGGCGTTCTTCAGAAGCACGGCGCCATCCGCGGCGATTTCGCGCGAGAGCTGGACATGCTCAGGCGTAGAGACGTTCGCATCGGCATTGCCGCGCGGCGGCCGATCGTAAGTGCCTAGGCGGAAGTTTGGAGTGAGCTGGTCGAAGGCGATTTTGTCGAGGATGCCGGCGGGCAATTGGCCGCTTTTGATCAAGCTGTCGAGCTCTTGGGGAGGAGACAAGGCGTCTACGCCGGCCTTGGCGGCGGCGAGAACGCTGCGCTGGGCGAAGGCAGCATCGGGAACGATGTAGCCGTCGAAGCCCCATTCGCGGAGGTGACCCAGAAGAGCGGCATTGTTGCAGCTGAATTCGCCGTTGATCTGATCGTAGGCGCACATGATGCCGCCGTTGTGCGCACGCTCGACGGCGGCCTTGAACTGAGGGAAATAGATTTCGTTGAGGGCTTTTTCGGTGATGCGTTCGTCGATGCCCGCGAATTCGGGGTTGACGCCGGTGCGGCCGAATTCCTGATCGTTACCGGCGAAATGCTTTAAGACGGCGATGACGCCCTGGCTCTGAATCCCCTCGATTTCCGGCACGACCATTTCGCTCATCAAGTAGGGATCTTCGCCAAATGTTTCGGCAGAGCGGCCCCAATGCCAAGTGCGAAGCAGGTTGACGGTCGGGCCAAGGACTGAGCCCATGCCTTTGCCGGCAAATTCTTCTCCCACGGCAATGCCGAAACGGCGGGCTAGAGCGCGGTCCCAAGTGGCTGCGAGCGTGATTACGTTGGGAAAGGCGGTGACATTCAGCGAGCGAGGAGGAAGAGGACCGGGGAGAATACCTCCGCCGGCAATTCCGTTGGGACCATCGGAGCCAGAGGGAGCGTTCAAGCCGAGGCGCTTCACCGAGCCGCCGAGATAGCCGCCGAAGTGAAGCTTTTCGTCGTAAGTCATCTGGGCGATCACTTCAAGCGCGCGACATTCCGGAGTTTGGCGGGCGTTGGTCCAGGGACGAGACTCGGAGCCAGGATGGCAATCGCCGGAGGGAACGCCAGGAATTTGGGCCACGAGGCTAGACGACTGGGATTTGGCGGTCGTCTGCCACGCCCCAACTGAGAAGATGAGCGCGGCCAAAACCAAAAGGCTCGGCACGAACCAATCATTGCGTTTTTTCACGCTTTGGCACCCGGAAACAGAAAACAAGCGCGAAGGCGCCATCGACGATGGCTGTGTTTCGCGCATGTGGTGGAACAAATTCCGTCGCATGCTCAGCTTTGAGCCAGCGCCGCCCTCTCATCGCCATCGGGATTATTTTTTGCTTCGCACTTGTCGTCGAAAACCATGACCCACTGCTGATCCGCGGTGAACGCAGGCCATTTCGGAAGGCCGGGATGATTGGGATCACCGTGGCGAGCGAGGTTGATCCAGGCGTCGCTGACCTTGGCGGCGAGCGCGCGGGGTCCGGGGCCGCCTCCGGTCATCGGGGCGCAGCGGTCGGTGTCGTCGAAGACGAATGAGAGCTCGGAGCAGTGGAAGGCGCCCGGACGGCGGTCGAGCACGGGCGTCTGCCAAACGAACCAATAGGTGTAGACGGGAGCGGCATTCTGCGCCGCCTTCCGTTCGGCCTGCGTGACGGCGCTCTGGCGCACGGACGCAGCCGAGATTCGGGACATGAGTTGACCGGGAGTATCGGACGGGTGATTTTTCTGGAAGACTTCGACGATGCGATCGCTTGCATCTCCGAAGCTCGTGTGCACTCTGGCTTTCAGTTGGTCTTCGGTCATCGTCAAGAGCGATGGATCGTAGAGGGGCGTAAAGAATTCGTTCAAGACGGTGCCGACGAGCAATGGAATTTGCGTGGACTGAGCAGGGGCCACGGGATCAAATGGCTGCGTCGGGAGATTGGTCCCATCTACCGATGGCTGCCAACCGACTCGCGGCAGGCGAAAGGCGCGACCGTTGAGCGGCGAGGGCTGCCTGAAAGTGGCAAGAGCGGCGATGCCGGCTTGCACGAGGCGTTCGACCGGGACGTCGTGAATCTGATCGATTTGCGAAGCGCTCAAGCCGAGCTGCTGCATTACGGCGGCGCCAAGTTTGGCGGAATCGTCGGCTGTGGCGGCATTGAGAAGCGATCCGCTTTGCACGGCCGCCTTGTGGAAAAGCCCTTTGGCGGCGGGCATGGC
>JASHRI010000455.1 GCA_030037435.1 Candidatus Acidiferrales bacterium
CCGGCCTCACTTGACATCGTAGTTGTCCACTCCGAAGCGAGTGCTTCGGGGAACTGAATCACCGGATACTTCTTCTCAATGCGCTCCCGGCTCTCAGCGGGAAGTTCCCAAGTCGGCGCTTCCATGGGACTCGAATCCTGCCGATGGACTCCCGCCGCTGCCGCGCGGGTCCGCCACGGGCTTGGCGCTATCGGCCTGTGATCGTCGAACTGAAGCTGGCGCGCCACTTCTTCGACAATGTCGCCGGATACTGGCTGCGAGCCCGTCGCATGAGCGTACAGCGACGAGCGCTCGCAAAGCAGATTCAGCACCCTTGGTACCCCGCGCGAGTAGAAGTACAGAAGATCGGCCGCGGCCCGCGAAAACTGAATCTTCTCGGGTCCCGCGCCGACTACCTTCAGCCGCCCGCTGACGTACTCATCCGCTTCCTCGCGGCTCAGTGCCATTGTCGTGCAGCGCACGCCGATCCGCTGGCGAATGGGCCGATATTCAGGCCGCCGCAACTTATCATCGAGCTCGCGCTGACCCACCAGGATCACCTGCAGCGCTCTGCCTCGCGCCGCTTCCATGTCCAGCAGCAGTCGAATCTCTTCCAACACTTGCAGCGATAGCCCCTGCGCCTCGTCGATGATTAAAACTGCATTCCCCGACTGCCGGCCGCGTTCGGCCAGCCAATCTTGCAGCTGCGAGAGCGGGGTCGTATTTCGTTGTGGACCGATCGCGAAATCCGCCAGCACCATTCGGAACAGTTCGTTTATGTCCAGATGAGAATTAAAAATAAACGAGCTGACGATCCTCTGCTTCTGCAGGTGATCGAGCAGATGGTGTACCAAAATCGTCTTGCCCGTGCCAACGTCGCCGGTTAGTAGGATCAAGCCCTTGCGCGCGTGGATCGCATGCGCAAGATCGGCGAACACCTGCCGCACATTTTCAGTCGCAATTAGAAACCGCGGATCGGGGGTAATGTTGAAGGGGTTTTCGCTCAACCCCAAAAAACTGTGGGAAGTGTCGGGCATCGCTCCGCTCGGGACGGCCAGACCAATCATCCCGGAAAGTCCCTTCTCATTACAATATAGATTTCACCCGACGAAAGAACGGGTTTTCACCGACTTGCCGCCCCCCTGTCAATTCGACAGTACTCCCGCCCCACAGTACTTCGGCAGGCATACATGCTCTGGGTTTTGCGCTACCCAAATATGGAATCGTTTTCTCACGCCGCCTTTCGCTCGCGGAGGGTCGTTTCCGCAATATCCTTGTCTTGACAATATTTGCGAATACAAGTATTCTGCAGAGCTGTGAGCCGCTCATTTGCCGCATTGGATCTGGATCGGCTCTTTATCGGCCGTCTGTTACTGGGGCATGTCATGGGAGCTCTCGTCAGTGCCCATGACCAAGCCTTGGCTCCCACCGGCCTCACCGCTTATCAGGCTGCGGTCCTGATGAATTGTGCTCGGGGCGAGGCCAACACGCCGGCCCGGCTTGCGGCTCTCAACGGCCTCGAAGTCTCGACGATCACCCGTATGGTCGATCGTCTCGAAAAGAAGGGCCTGGTCACTCGCACGCGCGGTCGCAAAGACCGGCGGCAGGTGATTCTGAGGCTCACGCCTCGCGGTCGCGAGGTTCTGCGACGCGCCGTCCCGCTCGCAGAGCAGGTTGCGCTTCGTGCATGGCGGGGAGTTACACAAAACGAGAGGCAAGCTCTCCGCAGCCTTGTTCATAAAATTCTCAGCAATCTCGGCCGAACCCAGGGGAATTGATCGGAGGAAGCTCGAAACTTTAACTCAAGAGGAGCAACGAATAGCATCATGGAATTGGATAAACCCGGGGACCACGATCGTCATAGGACCAAATTAGCCAACGTTCTCAATGAGGTGAAGGTTCAAAGTCATCTTCTCGCGGAACACGCAACCATCATCTTCACGCGTTCGGAAATGGCGCTCGACGAAGTCGTCGAAGCGAATCTCCCGCTGCGCACACACCTGAAAGCCATTCATGATTCGGCTCGCACCATCGCGGGATCGAGCAAGAAACTTCGCGAACTCGTCGCTCGGTAGCGCTTCGAGTTAGGCAAACCTGCCACAACAATTTTCCGCCGCGCTTCTGCGAGACTCGTTCCGCTCGGCGCGGCGCTTCCGTCTCTGTGCAGTCTTCTCGCGCCTCCCCTTTAGCACTAGCTGACTAAACCGCCCCATCCGCGCGCATCCGCGACGCAATCGTCGCATCGAAGAGTTATATTGATAGTTTCGCGTTTCGGAAAGGAACGCTGTGGAGATTCTCACTCGCTTTCCACCCTCGGACGTTGCGGCCAAAATCGCCGTTTCGCTCGGCGTCGGCCTGCTGGTCGGCATCGAGCGCGAATGGTCCAACAAAGACCTCGGCGCGCGCACCTTTGCCCTCACCGCCCTTCTGGGAACGCTCACCGTTCTTTTCGCGCCTGGGATGGCGATCGCTTCTCTGGTCGGCGTCTTTCTGATTATCGTCTTCGCCAACGCCCGCAGTCTGAT
>JASHRI010000456.1 GCA_030037435.1 Candidatus Acidiferrales bacterium
TATCAGGGATTCGGCCGTAGCGCAATGCATCGAAATACTGCCGCAACACGGTCATATTCGCCGGCACGAGATCCGTGAAGTACGATTTACTCACGTGCGGCCCGGCTTTGAAACGAAGCGGCTCGTTGAGCGCGCCGTGAACCGTGAAGCATGAGTTGGCGGAAAGCTCAACGCGCGCCGCATCGCGCGTGATGCGAGCATCGACGCCAGGGACGTATTTCGCGAGAAAGTGAGGATGGATCGAGCCAATCACGCCGTCCTTGGCGGCATACTCGTTTCCATCGGCGGTACGCACGCCCGCGGCGCGACCATTTTTCACCAGCACCTGCTCGACTGAGGTATTGTTCCGGACCTCGCCGCCGTGAGCCTCGATGCAGCGAACCAGCGAAGCCGTCAGCGCGCCGCTGCCGCCGATGGCGACTCCGATTCCATAAGTCTCCATGAAGCCGAGAAAAACGAAAATTCCAATGCCGGTTCCTTTTTCTTCGGGGCCGGTCAAATTCTCAGAAACCATGCGCACAAGGAACAGCCGCACTTTTTCGTCCTCGAAGTTCTCGAGAATGATGTCGTACGGACTCTTCTGCATCAGTGCGAACAGCTCGCGGCCCTCGATGCTCTGGTCCATCATCGCCAGCATCGCGCCCATCGGAGGAGGCGGCGTGTAGAACGACGCCGAGATCATCGGCAGATACTTCATCGCGGTGTCCGCGAATTTCAGATAGGTCTCGGCGTCTTTTTTCGAGAAGCGCGAGATTTCCTGGTAGTTCTTCTGGCGGTCGCGATACAGGCCAATGGTCGAGCCGTCTTCGAAAACAGTCATGAACGGAATCTCAGGGTAGACGTATTTCAGCCCATAACGCGAAAGCAGCTTGAGCTCGTCGTTTTTGATCAGCGGGTTGCCCTGGATGAATATGTGGCCAGTGCTGAAGCGGTCGTGCAGGTATCCGGGACCCGTAAGCTCTGCGGTGACGACGCCACCGCCGAACCAGGCATTGCGCTCCAGCACGAGAACGCTTTTGCCTGCGGCGGCAAGATACGCGGCGGCAACCAGGCCGTTGTGGCCAGACCCTATCGCAACGACGTCATAGCTTTTGGGCATCCGCGATTCCTTTGTTGAGAGGTTGTTCAGTGACCGGTAAGTTCTGGCCCCGCCGGTCCCTGATTGCAGCTTCGAGGAAGCTATCTTATTTTGTGAAGCCGATCCAGCGGCCGCAAGCCACCACGCAAATCCAGAAGACAATCGAAATTCCCCCGGCAAGCCTCGCGCCCAGCGGAGTTCGCTTTTCGCGGTCCCAGCTCTTCACATTGCGAAACGTGCCGAGCTCGAAAATCAGGGTGTTCACGCCGATTAGTAGCAGGAACATCATCTTGAGGCGAAACGGGGTGTTCGCGTAGTACTTGGTGGCCGCGGAACTGAAGAGCAGCGAACCGGCGACGACGGCGCAGGCAAAACTGGCCCACGTCCACGGGATGATTTCGCGATGGAGTTCGCTAACGCTGCGGTCGCGCGACGCAAGTCCCAGCAGCCGAAGGTCGAGCATGGTGATCGATCCGACGACGATCACAATCGAAAGCACATGGATCGTCTCGACGGTTGGGAACAGCCAGGTCGAAACTCGGATCGCCGTCGCGACATGCGTGTTTTCAATCCAGGTCAGAAACTCCGGAACGATCATTGCAATCTGTTTTCCCCTAGGAAGACACGCGCAAATACTCTAACTCGGCGGAATCAATAGTATGCAATCCAGCGGCCCGCCGTTACGATTCCAATCCACAGCAATAAAGAAATGCCCCCCGCACATCCCGCCAACAGCTTTCGCGATTCCCAGAAGGTGGAATCCTTCAGGTTTCGAAGCTGAACCACCAGTGTAATTGCGATTACCGTGAGGAGCATCAGCATCTTCGCGCGGAAATAAGGATTCAAAAGCTCTCGCGAGGGCTCTCCTATAATCAAAAGGCTGCCTGATATCAGAAGAATCGGCAGCGTCCACCACACCCATGGAACAAATCGGTTGACCATCCTCGACATGAGCTGCTGCCGCCCGGCCACTCCTACCAGGCGCAAGTCGAGCATCGCCATCGACGTCATTACGATCGTCACGCACAAGATGTGGACCGTCTGCACGGCCGGAATGATCCACAGGACAGTCTGAATCTTCAGGCTCATCGGTGTATTCGAAAGCCAGTCACAAAATGTGGGCAGCGTCATTGGCCCTACCCCCGGGATTTTCGGCCCGCATGGTACCCCGTTGCGGCTCGCCTGTCGAATGGAATGCGCGAAATCGGGAGACATTGACGTGAGCGTAAAAGGCTCGTAAAGTGGCGTGCGTTCCGGCAGTCTCTGCAGTCCGGATGTTGCCGGAAGCTTGAGAAGGAGGAGATATGGGACGTTCTAAACATACTTTCGTCGCAATGATCGCGCTGGCGTTGAGCGTTGCTGCCGTCGCGCTGGGCACTCCTGCGCAACAGAAGCCGCCGGCATCGGAATTTCCTGAAGGTGCCCTGGCGCCCGACAATATTGCAAAGCCGCGCCCCAAGCCGCCCTTCGATTTGACGGGAACGTGGATGGTCGATCTCAGCTCCGGATTCAGCTCCTTCATGTTCGGGCCGCCCTATCCGAAATTCCTTCCCGACGCGGAAGCCGCATACGAAGCCGGCAAGAAAGCGGCGGCGGAACACAAAGCGTATCGCGATGATATCGGACATTGTTATCCCGCGGGCTTGCCGATGCTTATGACCAGAGTCTGGCCCATCGCGATGATTCAGATTCCGACCGCCATCTACATGGTCAGCGGATTTGAGAACGGTCTCCGCATCATCTATCTCGACGGCCGAAAGCACACCGATCCGGACATCGTGGTGCGGTCCTACAATGGCGATTCTGTCGGGCACTGGGAGGGCGATACGCTCGTGGTGGACACGACCAGCATGATATCTGCTCACCATTGGATCGATGGAGGCATTCCCGTCAGCGACGAATTCCACGTGATCGAGCGAATGAAGTTGCAGAACGGCGGAAAGAGACTGGAAATCCAATACATCATGACGGATCCCAAGAATTGGGAAGGTGAGTGGACTAGCACCAAACACTGGAATCGGGAAGACGATACTGATATTACTGAGGTTGAGTGCACTCCCGATCTCAATACCCATCTTCTAAGCACACAGGGCGAGCAACAATAAGACAGCGCCTCCCGCAGCTAGTATTTCGGATGAGCGTTATACGTCGGGTCGGCGAGAACGGTGCCGTCTGCAAAGGTGACGGACAAGAAGCTGCCGCCTTTGTCGCCGTTTCGCAGCGGATGAATCACCACCGTCACTTTGTCGCCCGGTTTCAGGCTGGTCGATTTCCAGCCCTGGCGAGCCAGGTTGTTCGGGCTGTTGCACTCGACGCTCCAACGATCCGTCCCGCCATTTTCGTTGGGCACATCGATCGAGATCCAGCTATGAGGATTTGTCCAGCCAAACTGAACAATCGTGCCTGTCAAAGAGACTTTCTTGTCGTGATCAAACATTGCGGCGGAATGATGGGCGGAAGCTGGCGCAGGAATTAGAAGGGTGCCCGCCAAGAGAAGCGCAACGAACCATCCAACGTATGACAGTTTCCTCATAAAATCGCCTCCCGATCTAGTGCCTTTCATTCGCAAGTTCGATGTTCCTTTAGCCTATTGCTCCGGGGGTAGTTTAGAGCGATTCCGGAAAGCCGCTTCGTCAAGCACCCGCCCATCAGGAAACTTGAGCGAGATAAACAGGCCGCCCTTTTCTCCGCTTCGCAGAGGCCAAAGCACCACAGAAATCTTATCGCCAGGCTTCAGACTGTCGGAATGCCACCCCTGGCGCGTAAGGTTGTTGGGGCTGTTGCACTCGAGGCTCCACTTGTCCACGCCACCGCTGGCATTGGGCACGTCGATCTCGATAAAGCTATGGGGATTGGTCCATTGAAACTCGTGCACCGTGCCGACCAGCGTCATTTCCTTGGAGCGGTCGAACATCGCGAAAGAATGGTGCGCGAGCGCGGAGCCGGCGGCCAACAACGAAAACACAGCCAGTAATGCGACGGTCACTTTCCTCATTGTTAGTCCTCAATCCAGCAGTAATAATACTTCATTGCCCCGGCGCCTGCGAAGCGATGTTCATGTTCCGTCGAAACCCTAAATATCATAAGATGCCGCCGCAGATATAGCCATAGTTTCACTCGGCACGCCCGTTACTGAACCGGGCGACGCCATGCGGCAGTCGCAAATTCGGAGCGGGCGAAGGTTGAGGGGGAAGCGTTATGAAGTCATCTTTCACAGCGTTACTTGCGTGCGCGGTTTTTGGGGCCTTGGGGCTGGCCTGTTACGGTCAAGATGTGGCACCGGCTGCCAAACCCGCGCCCACCGAAAAACAACGAGTTGCCGAGTATTCCACGCTCGGCGAGTTGCCTGACTGGGGCGGACTGTGGGTGTTTGACTTCGGTCCGCCGCCAGGCACGAAGCCCGAGCAGCCGTCCCTGACGCCGGCTGCCGAAGCGCAGCTGAAAGTCTTGCTCGCAGACGACGCCAAGCACGAACCGCCGCCAACGGCTAGCGCCAACTGTCTTCCTCCTGGCATGCCCACAATCATGAACCAGCCCT
>JASHRI010000457.1 GCA_030037435.1 Candidatus Acidiferrales bacterium
GACCACGATAGCTGGAAGGACAATGCCTGGAACGTTCGCGGCGGCACCGATGTCTGGAGTTTCATGACCCTCGATGCCGAGCGCGGCATCGTCTACATCCCCATTCCGCCGTCGGGCGGCCCGGATTTCTACGGCGGCGTTCGCCTGGGCGACACGCTCTACGCCGATAGCATCGTTGCCGTCGACGCCTCGACCGGCAAAATGATCTGGTATCACCAGCTCGTGCACCACGACCTGTGGGATTACGACGTGGCTTCGCCGCCCACCCTGTTCGATGTAGGTCGCGGTGGCGACACCATTCACGGCGTCGCCGAATTCAGCAAACAGGGCCTGCTCTTTCTTTTCGACCGCTTCACTGGCAAGCCGCTGTTCGGCATGGAAGAGCGCCCCGTGCCGCAAACCTCCGTCGCCGGCGACGCCACTTCGCCCACGCAGCCTTTTCCGCTCAAACCTCCGCCGCTCGCGCCGATGACGTTCAATCGCGACCAGATTTACAACCTCACGCCCGAGCACGCGGACTATTGCCGGAATCTGTGGGACAGCAATCACATGTACAACGACGGCCCATTCACCGTCTACAGCACCGATCCCGACCGCATGGCCATGATCACTCCCGGCCGCGAAGGTTCCGGCAATTGGAGCGGCACCGCTTTCGATCCCAAGCTCGGCTACATCTTCGGCACCACCGATTTCAACACCGGCCAAATCGGCCGCCTGGTGAAATCCGCGCCGCAGCCTCCGTACAACATCCCTTACGACAAAATTTTCCCCAATGGACCGTCGCGCTATCAAGCCCGCTTTTGGGAACCGTCCAACGGCTGGTCTTGCCTCAGCCCTCCGTGGGCTGAACTGTTCGCCGTCAACGCAAAGACCGGCGAGATCGTCTGGCGCGTTCCCTTCGGCACCGTCGACGCGCTCGCCGCGAAAGGCTTTCCGAATACCGGCGCGCCGAATACCGGCTCGATGGTTGTCACTGCGGGCGGGCTGATCTTCATCGGCGCCACCAACGACAATCGCTTCCGCGCCTTCGATGCGCGCACTGGCAAAACTCTCTGGACCGAAAAGCTCGAGGCCAGCGCGCACACGATCCCCATCACCTATCAAGGCCGCGATGGCAAGCAGTACGTCGTCGTCCAAGCCTTCGGCGGACCCGGCATCGTCGCTCTCGACAACTACTTCGACGAAAATCCCGGCGACTCCATCGTCGCTTTCGCCTTGCCCTGAGCGCTTTCACGAAGGGCCCTGCCCTGAAAGTCCTGGGTGAAGGGTTTACCCCTGAGCGCATTTCACGAAGGCCTTGCCCTGAAACATCTTTGGCGAAGGCCTGCCTGAGCTTCTTCCGCGAAACGTTTGCCTTTGCTCTTGCTTTCGTAGCGACCACTTTTCGCGGTTTGTGCATCCCGACACTCTATGTCGGGGAGACCGGCGGTTTTGGCTTTCGTCCTTCCGTTCGCTGGCCCAGCTTTCCCCCCCAACCGCTTTTCCTCCCCGAGGATGTTCGGAGGAGCACTCGCACCTTAAAGTAGTAATATCAACAGGTATCTTTGTGTCCGATGAGAAACCGCGGGAGACTTCAAGAAGCGTTTTGGCGCTGGTTTATCCAGCACGAGCGTCAGCTTTTTGATTTCAAAGCTGACCGCGAGAGGATTTTCGATGAACTCGCAAAGGAGTTGCGAAAGGTCGATCCGAATCTTTGTTTTGAATTTGGCCCAAAGGAAAACAAGAGAGAATTTGTGATCAGCGCAGGTGGGATAAAGGGTTCATTTCCGGCCGTCATTTCTTTGGTAACGTCCGCTCCGAACCTAGACCGTTGGAGGATCATCGCTTTTCGCCCGAGACGCCTTCCCAACGTCGTTGAATTAGGAGGACACCGTGTTGATCCCGACCACGTTGAGTTTTCGCTGGTACACAACGGACGAATGCCTGGCATTTACCTCTTTCTCCCCGATTATCGTGAGGACGACGCCAATCTAAAGCAGATTGGGTATCTGCTTCTCGACGAAGCTATCGGAGAATACGACGTGGAAGCCAGGGTGGGGCTTATCAAAATGCTCCCGAAAGACGTCCCAACAGAAGGGGAACGGTACCCTCTCGCCGACCTGCCACGGCAGTTCGATGAATTGATCTCGCAGCTTCGAGGGCGTTCGGAGAAGCCGTCATAGCGACGGCTCGCGGGACTCTGGCCTTTGAAGCTTGGGGCTGCCGCAACGTCGTTTCGGGAGGCTGGGAATTGCGCCCCTCGAAGCGCCCAGTGCGGCTGGCAATACGCCCACCTGTCGCTTCCCCACATGGACATGAGATGATAGTCCCTGCTCGTTTCCGATAGGGAGGCGAGATGAAACAGCAAGTGCGGGTCGTAAGTTTCGCGCTTATGTATTTGCTTCTCAGCGTTTGTCTGCTTTGGTTTTTCTCGCCAGGCGTCCGTGCTCAACAGTCCTCGCCTCCTGTAGACGTCTCAGG
This sequence comes from Candidatus Acidiferrales bacterium, assembly GCA_030037435.1. Classification (GTDB taxonomy): domain Bacteria; phylum Acidobacteriota; class Terriglobia; order Acidiferrales; family UBA7541; genus Palsa-295. Next base: position 2,461 of record JASHRI010000457.1, read on the forward strand.
CACCTGGGCTGGCGTGCTGGGTGGCAAACTCCATTTGATAATCACGTTCACGAAATTGGACAATGGCGATTACTCGGGCCAGCTAAATAGCGTCGATCAGGGCGCTATCCTGCCGATGAGCAATATCAGCCTTCACGAGCAGAAAATCCGGTTTGAAATCAGCCAGGTCGGCGGCGTGTATGAAGGCACTCTCAGCGCGGATCACAAGCAGATAGCCGGCACGTGGACGCAGACAGGCGTTCCGTCCCAGCCACTCAACTTCACGCGCAGCGAAACGGCTGCGCCCGCCTCCACAAGCCCTGCTGCTGCCGCGCCGGGCCCCAAAGAAAAGCCCGTCAGCGTACCCATTGATGTCACGGTACCCATTGCTCCAACGGCCTTTGCCGCCGACGGCAAAATGCACCTTGTCTATGAACTGCACATCGTCAACATGAGCCAGTGGGATTGCGTGCTTACCGGCGTCGATGTTCTTGCCGCTCATACCTCCACGTCTCTGGCGTCATTCTCCGGCGCCGCGCTTGAAGGCATGATCGCTCGTCCCGGCGTGACTACTCTGCCAAAATCCAAAATCGAGCCGGGAACAGAAGCTGTCGTTTTCATGTGGGTCACCGTGGACCGCAAGGAAGGTGTCCCGCCTGCGCTCCAGCACCGCATTACCGTTAAGTTGGGCGATTATCCTGAGTCGCTCAGCGTCGACACCGATCCGCTGCCAGTTCGCACGGGCCCCGTCGTCATCACCCCTCCCTTGCGCGGCGATCATTGGCTTGCGGCCAACGGCCCGTCGAACACCTCAGGCCATCGCCGCGCGCTGATCCCCGTCAATGGCCATGCGGCAATTTCGCAGCGCTTCGCGATCGATTGGGTGAAGTTGGGCGACGATGGCAAGACCTATCACGGCGACCGGCTCGACAATAAAAGTTACTACGCATTCGGCCAGGAAGCTCTCGCCGTCGCAGATGGCATCGTGACCGAGGTGAAGGACGGAATCCCTCTCAACACTCCCGGGCCGACTTCTCGCGCGGTTCCCATCACTCTGGAAACCATCGGCGGTAATCACGTGATTCTGAACATCGGCAATAGCTGCTACGCCTTCTACGCGCACCTCCAGCCCGGCTCGATTCGCGTGAAGGTCGGGGATAGAGTCCATCGCGGCCAGGTTTTGGGGCTTGTCGGAAACACGGGAAATTCCACCGAGCCGCATCTCCACTTCCACATTTCCAATGCCAGCTCGCCGCTTGGCTCGGAAGG
>JASHRI010000458.1 GCA_030037435.1 Candidatus Acidiferrales bacterium
GGCAGCGGCAGTTGCCTGCGCGTCGGCACAGTGGCGCTCACCAAGGAGCGCGGCACCGTTGAAATCGAATCGTGCAAAACAGGAGATCATCTGCGGTGCCCATCGCCCGCGGGCGGCGAAGCCTGGACGCGCATCGCGCGCCTCGAAGTGCGCGACGCGGAAACCTTCATTCGCCTGCATTTGTCGAACGCCGAGACACTCGATGTAACGCCGCATCACATCTTTACGCTGGCCGATGGTTCTCCAATGCGCGCCGAGCGCCTGTGCATGTGCGACGTGCTGGTGGGCCGCTTCGGCCTGCTGACGCTGAAGAAAATCGAGGTTGTCAGCGAGCCATCGCAGAAGGTCACCGTGAGCTGCGAGCCTGTGCATCAGTTCTACGCCGGCCGCCACGCCGCCACCGTGCTGACCCACAACTACACATTCTCGTCTTAGTTCCCGCATTTAACTTCAAACGCAGGTTGCAAATGACCGGAAAAGCCTACTACATCACCACGTTTGGCGACTGGCAGCGCCACGCCGGGCGATTCGCCACGTCGCATTGGCTTTCGCTCGATGTCGCCGCGCAGCCAGAAGCCGCGACGCGCATCTTGGTTCTCGTTGAAGGCGATGAAGGCGCGCATCTAGCGCTCGATGACGATCCCGCGTTCGAACCGCTGCCGCATCCGCTGGCGCAAAAGTCGATTTCCAGCGCCGCGCAAGCCGCGCTCGCGCCCCACGGCATCTCTGCGGGCACCACCACCTTTGAGGCTGCGGAAACGCTCGCGCGCGTTCATCCGCTCCTCCGCCATCGTGTGTTTTGACGCTGGCACCCCATGCTGATCCGCGAATACACGGAATCCGACCTCGATACGCTCCGCCGCATGCATGCCCGCCAGGGCTTCGATTATGCATTTCCCGATCTTTCCGATCCGCTTTTCGTCTCGAAGCTAATTGTGGAAGACGGCGGCCGCGCTGTGATGGCTTCGCTTGCGCGCCTTACCTGCGAGATGTATTTGCTGGTCGATCGAGATGACGACCGTGACGCCCGCGGCGCCGGGGCAGGGAATCAGCGCGCGAAAACAGCCGGTGCAGAGGAGCGTTACGCGCGCCTACTGGCGCTTCATCGCGCCGGCGAACAGGATCTGCTCGCCCGCGGCCTGGAAGACGCGCACGCGTGGCTCCCGCCACCTATCGCAAAGAAATTCGGCCGGCGCCTCGAAGCGCTCGGCTGGGTTCGCGACGACGCCTGGACTCCCTATTGCCGCCGCCTGCGAAACCCTTGAACTCTTGAAAACGCCGCCGCACTCTTTTCGGGTCCTTCAATTCCGGATTCGGATCTGACGAATCGAGTTTATGATGTTCTCGGAAGCTTGGCTTCATGCGGGTTCCCAGCGTGTCGGAAGTGCTTTGGAGGCATACACCCCGTGGGTCAGAGACAAAGCCGGTCCATTCAGCTCGCTTTCAAGACCCGTCCATGAAGGCGGGCCGACGTGGGGAGCATCCCTGGCAGGAGATTCTGTTCAGGGCTCGTGACCCGAGGTTCTTAGCGGACAATGTGCGCCGGGCTCTGATGCAAGCCTGGAGTCTGGTGTCTCCCTCCGAGTTTGCTTCGTTGTATCGCCAAGTTCGGACCGTTACGATGTGCAGCCAAGCGCGCCTGCGCGGGCTGTACGACGCTGTGCGTTACGTGGCGAGCAAAGACATTCCTGGTGATGTCGTGGAGTGCGGATCCGCCCAAGGCGGCAGTGCAGCGCTGATGGCCTTGACTCTCCACCGGCTTGGGGCGCGGCGAAAACTTTGGATGTTCGATACCTTCGAAGGACTACCGGCTCCCACTTCTCAAGATCCCGATTTCGAACTCGCCAATTTGTTCACCGGAACCTGCGTTGGGACTCTGGACGAAGTGCGCGAATTGTTCCATCGGCTTGGCATCGCGGACGATGTTACGTTCGTCAAAGGATTATTTCAGGAGACATTGCCCGCGGCGCCTGTACAGCGAATCGCGGTTCTCCACATCGATGGCGACTGGTACGAGAGCGTGAGAATTTGTCTGGACTGTTTGTACGACAAGGTTGTTCCGGGCGGCATGATACAGTTGGACGACTACGGATACTGGAAGGGAGCGCGAAAGGCAGTCGACGAGTTTCTGGAACAGCGCGGAATACACGCGCGCCTTCGGCGCCTGGACTACTCAGGACGATTTTTGGTCAAAGCCTAATCTCGCCCTCCTCAGGCGCAAGGTGAAGTGAAGATCTGTGCTGAAAGTTGCTGTCTAAACGAAATCCTTCGTGAGCAACCAGCCCTTGCCCACCTTCATCAGTACCTCGGGAGGTAGCGCTGGTGAGCGGACGATCTAGACGAAATTACTTTCTCTTTTTCTTTCTCCTCTTCCTGCTGGGCGGCTGTGCAGGAAGCATGCAGGTAGTTGAGGTTTCAATTACGCCAGGAACGGCATTCGTCGGATCGGGCCAGAGCGTGCAATTTACAGCGACCGTCACAGGCTCGAAGGCGGGCGTAACATGGGCCGTCAACGGCATCGTAGGCGGCAATTCGACGGTCGGCACGATCAGCGCGC
>JASHRI010000459.1 GCA_030037435.1 Candidatus Acidiferrales bacterium
TTCACAACACCATGCCGCTCGACAAGCCCGGCAGCCTGAGCGCCGACGATTCGCTCGATATCGTCACCTATATTCTGCAGGCTAACAATTTCCCGGCGGGCAAGGATGACCTTAAGAACGACCCCGACGCGCTGAAGAACATCATGATCAGCAGCAAGTAGCGGCGACGGGCGGCGTCCGTGTGGGAGCGATGAAACCCCACACTGGCGCCGAAAGATAGGCTCCTCCAATCTACTCGGGCGCGAATGCCAGCAGCACGTTGCCTGGCAATCCGCCACCCACGTTGGCGTATCCGGAGCCGACGTAGAGCATGCCATTCACAACGATGGGGCCGGGACCGCCCATCGATCCGCCCTTGGCCGCAACCCCATTGACCGTTTTGAAATTTTGCTCGGTGTTGAACTGCCAGAGAACCCGGCCGTCGGCGGTTGAGAGCGCGCGTAAAATGCCGTCCCATCCGCCGGTGAAGGCAGCGCCTCGAATCGCGGTGACCGCTGCCGATTGGCCGAAGCGCAGACCCGCTTTGGTGCGATTCTCACCGTTGATGGTGGGCTGGCCCAGATCGTCGAGAGATTCAAGCCGCGTGGTCCAAAGGCGCTTTCCGATAGATAGGTCGACTGCTGCAAAATTTCCATCCTCGAGCCCCAGATAAATCGACTCGGAATCCGCCGCGCCGCCGAAGGCGATCTCGCCATTGTTGGGAGCGGGTTTGTCCGCCAGGTCGACTTTCCAGATCACCTCGCCGTTTTCGTTGGGATTCAGCGCGAACACAGTGCCGCTCTTAGGCGTGGCGAGCAGGATTGAATTGCGGTCGCGGGTCGCCACAAGGATCGGCGAAGAGCCAAAGTCGTAATCAACGCCGAGATCTTTTGGGCAGTTGTCCGTCGATTCAGGCACGCAACCAACCATCCACGCATCATTCTTCACAGCCTGGAATGACCAAACGATTCTGCCGGTCCTCAGGTCGAGCGCCAGCACAGCATCGGAAGTCTTAGCGGCAGGCTCGGTGTAGGCGTCGCCCGTGCCGACGTAGAGGACGTGGCGCTCGGGATCAATCGTCGGCGCGTTCCATACAGCCGCTCCCGCGGGCGCCCACTGTTGCACGCCCTGGGAGTTTTTTCGCACGGGCCGAGGAGCTTCAGGAATCGTGTAGCTCTTCCAGATTTGGTGGCCGCTGGAAGCATCCAGCGCGACGACGCTGCCGCGGAACGTGCAACATGGATACGAAGGAGCGGCGCTGAAGCCTTCCTCCATCGCCGATACCGGCACGTAGAGCCTGCCCGCATAAAGCGCCGGTGCGCCCGTGATGCGCGCCGCATCGTGATCTACTACGTTCTTGGTCCACAGCAATTTGCCGGTTGAAGCGTCGAGCGCATAAACGTTGCCGCGAAGATCGGCAAAGAACACTCCAAATTTCGTGACACCACGTCCCGACACCGGACCCACGCTCGGCGATGTGCGCACGCCGGTTTTGGCGAGGTAGGACCAATAGACACAACCGTTCGCTGCGTCGAGCGAGTAGACGTACGCATTGTCGCTGCCGATGAAAAGTCGTCCCGCGACGATGGAAGGCTGGCCGTAGGTGGTCGAGCCATTGGGAAAACCAAATGCCCATTTCAATTTCAACTGAGGCACCTGATCCGCGTTGATTCCCGCGGTCGATGCCGTCACAAAGCGAGTGTTTCCGAGGCCGGCGCCCCAGCCATTCCATGCAGGGCTGGCAGAAAGACTTTCGATCGGCTGATTGTTGGGGCAACGATTTGGCATCGATTGGGCGCTGCCGGAATTCGAAAGATCAAGTGGGCGACCGCCCAGATATTCCGCGATGGCGCGTTTATCTGCGTCGGTGAGATTTTTCGCGGGCACGGCCATCGATCCCGTGGTGAGCGCGGCGTACACGGCCTCGGGCGTGAGTTGCATGAGCGTCTTTAGATTGGGCGCGCGGCTTGCGGTGCTGGGATTCGCGTGGCAGGTGGTGCACGTTTTTTCAAACGCGATCTGGCCCGGCGCCTCGGGAATTGGGCTCTTCGACTGCGCGTGCGCCGGCCAAGTACAAGCGAGGAAACCGAGCAAAATCGCGGCGACAATTGCGCCAGCCCGGGCCGCAGCCGTGTCTAGCCAATTTTTCGACGCTCTCATGTTAGTTATCCGATTGCGAAGCGTAACGAACCCCATAGGCACACGGCGTCGCGCCTTCCAGTTTCCTATTCGCCATCAAAATCGCCGAGCGCATGTTATTGAGAAAGCCGCTCCTTCGTCAACGAGGACGATCGGAGGGGAATGGTGTGCCGCCGCTGCACTAATGAAGCGTCGCCAGAAAAGAATTTGCCAAGTCGCGGACACGCGTGACGCAGGGGCCATTTGGATCGGAATTTGACGATACGAGTGTCACATGAAAATACTTCTCGGCTTTTTCTTTCTGGCCCGTTTCAACCGCAAGGTTTCCAGCAAGCAATTGAAAAATCGCATTGTTAGGATAGCGATCGGCTAGCGGCTCGGCGATGGCGAGAGCGTCAGAATAGCGTTGATCGTAGGTGCGGAAATTTTTCGCGAGATAGAACTGCGCGTCGACTCGGAGCAGCACTCCGTGTTCGATGCCGGTTCTCATCTGGCGAATACCATCGTTCTTATTTCCGCCGGGAATGCCCATGAAGAAACGCAAGACCTTTACCGCGGTGGAGAGCGTGTCGATATAGTAGTTGTAAAAGCCGAGGCCGGCACTAGCGTCGGCCATGTCTGGATCAAGGTGCAAGGCCTTGAGAAACTCCGTTCGAGCGGCCACGCCTGCGTGGGCCGTGTTGTGGCGCTCGTCGCGTAACGCATAGAGACGCGCTTCGAGCGCCCACCCCGCGCCCGCATAGAGATGCATCTCAGCCGTGTCCGATTTCGCAAGTTGCGCGTGCGCCAGATCTACTGCTTTGGACGCTAGAGCGAGATAGACAGCATCCTCGGGCTTTTTCGGACGTTTCCAGGCGTCGATCATTCCCCATTTGATTTCGCATGCAGAACAGTAGATTTTCCACCACTGGCCCTCGGCTTCCACCAAGAAACCCAGAGGATTTTCCGGCTGCTGCCGCTCCAGAATGCGGGCGACCTCGATGCCTGTATCGGGATCGCCGCTATAGATCGCGTCCAGCGCTTGCGTTGCCTGTGGCGCGAGATCGATCGTGGAAGAGCGCGCGAGTCCGCAGCCCAAGAGCGACGCCAGCAGGCAAACGAAGACAGCGAAAGGCCGCGGTAGCCGCTCACGCTCCGGGCGATCGTTTTTGCTTTGCCTACTCAAGGCTCGGTTCCTTTGCGCCACGCAAGAATATCGCGGATGAAAAATACAACCTAGAATTCAGATCGTCACGCGGAGAAAAACGCAGCGCCAAAACGAACGTTTTCCACATTTGACAGTCCTTCGGGGCCAGACTAGTATCGAATTTTCGCTTTTCCGCTGCAGAATCACCCGAAGAGCCTGGCGATGAAGACGATACGCAGCGCCTATTTCGACTGTTTTTCAGGCATCAGCGGAGACATGGTGCTTGGCGCGCTGGTGGATGCCGGCGCCGATTTGCGCGTGATCGAAACCGAGCTCCGCCGGCTCGGGCTGGAAGGCTGGCAGATATCGGCCGAAAAAGTACGGCGCGGCGCGCTTTTCGCGACGCATGTGAAAGTCGACACACAAGAGGGGCACCATCATCGCGGCCTTTCGATTATTTTGAAGCGCATCGAAGATGCAAGCCTGGCACCGCGTGCGGCCGAGCGCGCCCGAAAAATTTTCACGCGCCTTGCGGAAGCTGAGGCGCAGGTCCATCAGGTGCCCATCGAGCAGGTTCATTTTCATGAAGTGGGCGCGGTGGACTCGATCGTCGATATCGTGGGCGCGGCGGTTGGATTCGAAATGCTTGGGATCGACGAATTCGCGTGTTCGGCAATGGATGTAGGCGCAGGACAGGCGAAAACGGCGCACGGACTGCTGCCAGTTCCGGCGCCGGCAACGGCAGAGTTGTTGCGCGGCGCGCCGACGTATTCGAACGGAATCCAGCGAGAGCTGGTGACGCCGACGGGCGCGGCGATCGCGACCACGCTCGCGGCGCGATATGGAGAAATACCGCGTATGACGCTGCGAGCGATTGGGTACGGCGCCGGATCGGCCGACAACGCCGAAAAACCCAATGTGCTGCGGTTGCTGATCGGCGAAAGTGCCGTGAGCGAGCCGGGAGAATACTGGGACGCCCCGGTGACGGTGATCGAAACGAATCTCGACGATATGAGCCCGCAGATTTACGGCTATTTCGCGGAGAAGGCACTGGCGGCTGGAGCTCTCGACATCTTTTCCACACCAGCGCAGATGAAGAAAAACCGCCCGGGGCTGCTGGTGACGATGCTGTGCGAGGCAGCAAACGTAAGCCAGCTGATCGATCTGGTGTTCCGCGAAACAACCACCATTGGCGTGCGCACGCACGAGGTTCGCCGCAAGACACTGGGGCGCGAGCTGGTGCCCGTGGAGACACCGTTCGGTGAGGTGCGCGTGAAGGTGTCGCGCATGAATGGCACGATTTTGAATGCCACTCCCGAATACGAGGATTGCCAACGGATTGCCACAGAGCGCGGCGTGCCGTTGAAGCAGGTGATTGCATCGGCAGCGTTCGAATACCAGAAGCGGTTCGAGTCCGAGGCTCCCGCTGCGGCGCGCGGCGCGGCCCAGAAATAGTTCATGGAACAGCCCAAGTATTACCTCACCACGCCGATTTACTATGCGAACTCGCGACCGCACGTCGGCTCGGCATATACGACCATCGTCTGCGACGTGATCGCGCGATACAAGCGGATGTGCGGATTTGAAGTTGCGTATCTGACCGGCACGGACGAGCATGGCGTGAATATCGAACGCGCCGCGGAGAAGCTGGGAATAACGCCGCAGCAATTGGTCGACAAGAATGAAAAGATCTTTCGCGATTTGTGGAAGCTGCTGGGAATCGACTACACACATTTCGTACGCACGACATCGCCGGAGCACGCGCGGGCTGTGCAGACGATTGTGCGACGTACGATGGAACGTACTCCGAGCGCCATCTATAAAAGAAAATACGAGGGCCGCTACTGCATCTACGACAATCTTTTCGTAAGCGACTCGCCGGAGCCTGTGAATTGTCCGCTGTGCGGGCGCCCCGCGGAGCTGATTTCCGAAGAGAACTATTTTTTCCGGCTTTCGGCCTATCAGGACAAGCTGCTGAAGCTATACGCGGACAACCCGGAATTCGTGCAGCCGGATTTTCGCCTCAATGAGGTGAAGAGTTTCGTGGAAGCGGGGCTAAAGGATGTTTCGATCAGCCGGAAGTCGGTCAAATGGGGCATCCCATGGCCGGGCGATCCAGAGCACGTTTTCTACGTGTGGTACGACGCGCTGACGAGCTACATAAGCGGGATCGGCTACGGGCAAGGCGCGCAGGGCAGCCCCGAATTCCAGAAGTTCTGGCCGGCCAATTTGCACATGATCGGGAAGGAGATCATTCGATTTCACGCCGTCTACTGGCCAGCGTTTTTGATGGCCGCGGAGCTACCGCTGCCCGAAAAGATTTTCGCCCACGGATGGCTGCTCTTCGAGCAGGAGAAGATGAGCAAGTCCAAGGGCAATATTGCTCATGCCGAGCCGATTGTGAAGTCGTTCGATGAGTTGACCGGCGCGAAAGTCGGCAACGACGCTCTCCGATATTACCTGCTGCGAGAGACAGTCTTCGGGCAGGACGGCAATTTTTCGCGCGACGCGCTGCTGACCCGCTACGAGGCCGACTTGGCCAATGGGCTGGGTAATCTCTGTAGCCGTACGCTGGCTATGATCGCGCGCTACTTTGACGGCGTCATTCCACAACCAGCCCCGAGGGACCTGGTTCTTGCAACAGGTGA
>JASHRI010000460.1 GCA_030037435.1 Candidatus Acidiferrales bacterium
TGGACATCTCCGCCTTCTTCAACAATTACAACGATCTCACGACCCTGGGAGCCACCTCGCTTACGCTTGCTGAGGCTCCGCCACCAAACCCATATATCTACGCACTTCTTTCCGTTCCCTGGGCCAACGGGTTGATCGGCAACACCGACGGCGTGGAACTCGCTCCCAACTGGGATATCACCCACTGGTGGCAGTTGAAAGGCTCGTATTCGTATCTGGAAATGCATTTTAGAAACAAGGCTGGAATCACCGACGCGACCACAGCGGCTAGCGACGACGGTTCGAGCCCTCATCATCAAGTCGTGGCGCAGTCGCTGTTCAATCTGCCTCGAGGATTCGAATTCGACCCCACGTTCCGTTACGTGAGCGCCTTGCCGGCGGAGGCTGTGAAAAGCTACTCGACGATGGACGTGCATTTTGGCTGGCACTTCCGCGAGGGGGTGGAATTGTCGCTCGTTGGACAGAATCTTTTTCGGCCCAGCCGGATTGAATACGGACTTGGCGTCAACAACGCGCCAAACGTGGCAATCAAGCGCGCAATTTACGGCCAGATAACGTGGAGAAGGTGACCGAGTGCTGCCGCGCATGAAGCAGGACTGCCTTTCATCTACTGCGAGGTCCGCAACGACCGTCCGATTGCTTTGTGTATTTCTGATATGTCTGTGCTTCCCTGCCGCGACGCTCTACGCCCAGGATTCACGGCCAGGCGAATATCAAGTCAAAGCCGCCTATCTGTACAACTTCATTCGGTTCGTCGAGTGGCCGGCGGCGCCAGCAGCGGTCAAGAACGGACCGTTTGCCATTTGTGTTCTGGGAAAAGATCCATTCGGTCCGGTTCTGGATTCAATCCTTTCCGGCGAGGCGATCGGGGGTAGCAGCCTGGTTGCAAAGCGCATTTCAAAACCGGAAGACGCACTCGCCTGTCGGGTCGTGTTCGTTGACGCTTCGGAGGAATCCCACTTGAAAGACATTTTGACGGTACTCGACAAGGCCAGCGTCCTGACAGTGAGCGATATTCCCAAGTTTTCGGAGCGCGGAGGGATGATCGAGTTTGTCTTTGACGGGGACAAAGTTCGTTTCGAAGTGAATGTGAGCAACGCAGTGGATGCGGGGCTGACCGTCAGCTCAGACTTGCTCAAGGTCGCGGTCGCAGTGAAACGAAACTCGCAGCCGGGAGCTTGATACACGATGTCCACGAGCCGTTCAAAATCGATCGCCAAGAAGCTGACCCGCATGAACATGGTGGTCTGCGTGGTCGCGCTATTGCTCGCTTGCACCGGATTCGTAACCTATGACTTCTCTTCTTTTCGGCAAGTGATCGTGCGCAACCTTTCGATTCAGGCTCAGGTTGCGGGATCGAACAGCGTCTCTGCCCTCACCTTTGACGATCCCAGCGCGGCGGAACGAACTCTTTCATCCTTTCGGCTCGCGCCCAGCATCGTCTCCGCGTGCATCTACACCGCCGACGGCAAACCGTTTGCGATTTATCGCCGCGACGGGAATGCACCAATTCCCACCGAGCCGCGAACGCTTGCGGGCCGTGAGGAAACATACTGGTACGAGCACGGAAATGTGCTGCTGCTTCATACCATCGTGTTCGAAGGCAAGCGCGCCGGATTTGTATTCATCGAATCGGATCTTCGAGCCATGACGGCGCGCGTAAAAAGCTACATTGCTATTGCCGTAGGCGTGCTGGCCTTTTCTCTCGTCGTCGCGCTGCTTTTATCGCACTTCGTGCGCCGCTCGATTGCCGAGCCGGTGATCCGGCTTGCGGAGGTGTCGCGCCAGGTCTCTCGCGAGAAAAACTTCTCGTTGCGCGCGGCGCCAGGGAAAGAAGAAGGCGAATTGGCGACGCTCGTGGAGACCTTCAACGAGATGCTAGGGCGAATTGAGGAGCGGGACCGGGATCTTCAGTCCGCTCGCGACAATCTCGAGAAGCGAGTGAATGAACGAACGGCGGAACTGGCCGCAGCGAACAAAGAACTCGAATCTTTTTCCTATTCCGTGTCGCACGACCTGCGGGCTCCCCTTCGCAGCATCGATGGTTTTAGCCTGGCTCTGGCGGAAGATTACGCGGACAAATTGGACGAGTCCGCGAACAACTATCTGCAGCGGATTCGCGCCGCCACGCAGCGAATGGGCGTGCTGATTGACGACCTGTTGAATCTTTCTCGCGTTACCCGGAGCGAAATGCAGCGCCAGCGCGTCGACCTGTCCGGCATGGCCCGTACGGTCGCGTCGGAACTCGTGAAAAACGACGGCAAGCGCCAAGTGGAATGGGTGATCCAGGAGGGCGTGGAGGGATTTGGCGACGCGCGACTGCTGCGGATCGTGATGGACAACCTGCTGGGGAACGCGTGGAAGTACACGTCGAAACATCCGGCGGCCAGGATTGAATTCGGCTACGAGCGATCGAATGGAAACTCGTTCTATTTCGTGAGGGACGACGGCGCCGGATTTGATCCGGCATATTCAGAGCGGCTTTTCGGCGCGTTCCAGCGGCTGCACGGCATGACCGATTTTCCTGGGACAGGCGTCGGACTGGCCACGGTGCAGCGAATCATTCACCGGCATGGTGGGCGCGTGTGGGCCAAGGCCGCCGTCGAGAAAGGCGCAACTCTCTTTTTCACTCTTTAGGGACCCTATCGGAGGCAATTGTGGAGGAAGCCGTGATTCTACTTGTTGAAGACAATCGAGACGACGAAGCGCTCACGCTTCGTGCGCTGGAAAAAAACAATATCAAGAATGATGTGATCGTCGCACACGACGGCGCGCAGGCTCTCGAATATCTGCTTGGAAACGGTCCTTCCAAAGATGGCAAGACGTTGCGGCCGCAATTGACGCTGCTTGACTTGAAGCTGCCAAAAGTGGACGGCTTCGAGGTGTTACGCAGAATCCGCGGCGACGAACGAACCCGGCTGTTGCCGGTGGTGATCCTGACCTCGTCAGACGAAGAGCAGGACCGGATCGACGGATACGGTCTTGGAGCGAACAGTTACGTTCGCAAACCGGTGGAATTCGGTAGGTTCATCGAGGCGGTAAAGCAGCTCGGCCTTTACTGGCTGATTTTGAACCAAACCGCGCCCACCCGCTGATCGGCGCTGGGCGCTGCAAGCGACCTCGATCTCGCTTCCACTCTCGCGCTGCGAGGGATGGAACATCCGCACCTGTATAGTCTCCGAGTGAAATACCCGCAAAGCCGAATTCCGCCCACCTCCCGGTACGAGCCACCGGACGCAAAAAACGCGAAAGTCCGCGGCGCTACATTCAAACCTTAAACCGTCCTCAGATGATCGCTACGGGTTGTCAATTCAGCGGAGGAGAGATATAACGGCGGAGCGGACGTCAGCCTCGGTATTTGCGAAGCAGTAAAGGACCGAGACCCGCTTGTTCATATAGCAGGATGTGGAGTGCGGACTTTTGGCGGCCGAAATCAGAACAGGGAGGCAGTTCATATATGAGAATTAATCGAAGAAGGCTCTTATCGTTGTTGGGAACGTCGCCCGTGCTTCTGGCGGGTAGCAGTGCGAAGGCAGGAACAAGCAAAAACGGTGCGGAAAACACGCGCGGCGGCGCAGAGAAGTTCACGGCGGTGAGTCCCAAGGGAACTCCTCCGCCCGTGCATCGTTTTCCAATGGCTCCCCGGCTCGATACGCTGGACGGGAAGACCATCTATCTGGTCGACACAGGTTTTTTTGGCGGTGGGCTGCTGCTGCATCAGATCCAGGACTGGTTTCAGCAAAACATGCCCAACGTGAAGACTGTCTTTCGGAAGAAGGCCGGAGGCTGGGCCGCGGACGATCCTCCGCTGTGGGCGGAAATTAAGGCAAAAGGCAACGCGGTGATCATGGCCATTGGCCATTGAGGAGGCTGCGCGCCAGCGACCGTCGGTCACTGCATAACGATGGAAAAGATGGGTGTCCCAGCAATTCCCATGTGCACCAGGGCTTTCGAGCAGTTGTCGAAAAACACGGCGGCAAAGCGAGGCATGCCGCTGGAACGAATCGTGTTCACTCCTCACCCGGTTTGGGGCAAGACGCCCGCGGAACTGACCGCAATGGTTAACGGCTCCGACCCGGTGACGGAAAAACCGATGATGAAGGAGATCATCGCGGGCCTGACCACGCCGCTTTCCGAGGATGAGAAAAAGGGCGGCATCGAAGATGTTTCAGCAGGGCCGGCTACCTACGGTCCCGACACGCTGGATAGTTTGCAGAAGCTTTTCATGAACAACGGAATGACGGACTACATGCCCATCATCATTCCCACCGAGGAAAAAGTTGAGGCGATGCTCAAAGGTACGAGCCACAGCCCGGATGAGGTGATGAGAAAGCCGGTGCCGGGCGTGGGTTATGAGTCCGCGTTGTGGGGTTTCACGGTCAGGCAAGTGGCGGTGAACGCCGTGATGGCGGGATGCGAGCCGGAATATTTTCCGGTGGTGCTGGCGATGGCGTCGGTCGGCGAGTTGGGATTTTTCGGCTCTACCACGTCGGGCAGCACGGCGATCCTGATCAACGGCCCGATCCGCGACAAGCTCAACATGAATTACGGAATCGGCGCGATGAGTCCATTGGCGCAGGCCAACGCCACCATCGGACGATCGTGGACGTTGATGGGCAAGAACCTCACGCCTGGCGGCGTACCCGGCGATACCTATCAGGGCTCGCAGGGCAACCAGCTGGACTACAACAGTTGCTTGATTCCCGAGGACGAGAAGAACAGCCCGTGGACTCCTTTCCATGTGCAGCA
>JASHRI010000461.1 GCA_030037435.1 Candidatus Acidiferrales bacterium
TTGCGGATAGCGCTCCTCCAGCTCCTCGCACACCGCCCGCATGTCCGCGTTCGGCTCGACGGCAAAAACGCGATTGCCATTTTCGAGAAACACCTCCGCCAGCATTCCCGTTCCTGCGCCCACGTCCGCCACCACCGATTCGGGCGTCAACCCGCACCGTTCTTCGAGCACCGGAACGATTTTGCGGGGATACCGCGAGCGGAATCGCCGGTACGCCTCCACGCGACTGCTAAATCGCTCCGTGGGTTTGGCAATAAATTTAGGTATCGCGGATGATTCGGGTGACTCGGAATCGGAGGGAAACTCGGGTTCGTCCATCTCTGGGGCCGCCTCGCCGGCAACGCTCTAATTATGAGCCATGTTCGGCGCAAATTCGATGGCCGCCAATCGCGGGTAGTGGGTCAGTTTGAATTTTCTTGATCGTGACACAAGCAGTTAAAACTTCAAACTGACCCAGTACTCAATCGCGCCCTAATTCCGTGCAACGTTCGCGCGGGGTACAATCCGCCTTTTATCCGAGGAGAACCGTATCCGGGGAGAGTCAATGCCGCGGTATTTAGGTGCACTGACAATTGTGTTGCTGCTTGGAATGGTATGGGCCCGAGTGCTGCTGATGAAGCGCCGAGGGACAAGAGCGATGCATTTCGGCAATATCGACAAAAAGGACTTTCTGATTCCGCCGTTTGCCCTCTTCTACTTTTACATCGTCTTCGCCGCCGCGTTTCATTGGCCTACTGTAGCCAGGCGGGAACTTCTCCGGTCGGGATTCATCTGCTGGGTTGGAGTGATTTGCTGCTTCGCAGGACTTCTTCTATTGGCGCTCAGCCTGGTTTCCTTTGGAAAAAGTTTTCGGATCGGGATTGACACCCATCACCCAGATGAACTCGTCACTACCGGTGTTTTTGCGTACAGTCGCAATCCGATTTACGTGGCCTTTGCATTTGTTCTGCTGGGTGAGTTTCTGATCTTTTCGAATCCGCTGCTCTTGATCTATTTGGTGGCGGCGATCTGGTTGTTCCATCGCCAGGTCTTGCGCGAGGAAGCATTCATGCGGCAGCACTATGGAGCGCAGTATGCCGACTACTGCGCGCGCGTCAGAAGATATCTTTAGTCAGCCCCGCCCCTTGGCTCCGGCCGATCATTTGTCGTACTTCAACAACGAAAACACATCCACGCCCGCCAGCTTCGATCGCCCGTTGAGAAAATTCAGTTCCACAGCGAAAGCCGCGCCTGCCACCTCGCCGCCGAGCTTCCGCACAAGGCTCACCGCCGCAGACGCCGTGCCGCCCGTCGCCAGCAGGTCGTCGCAAATCAACACATGCTGCCCGCGGCTCACGGCGTCTTCATGAATTTCCAGTGTGTCGCTGCCGTATTCGAGCTGATAGGTCACCGATGCCGTCTTCCACGGTAATTTTTTCGGCTTCCGCACCGGCACAAATCCCGCTTTCAACCGATACGCCAACGCCGGGCCAAAGATGAATCCGCGTGCCTCGATTCCCACCACCACGTCCACCTTGCGGCCCTCATAATGGTCGCAGAGTTTGTCGACCAGAGAATGGAATCCTCTCCCATCCTTCAGCAGCGTGGTGACGTCGTAAAACAGAATTCCCGGCTTCGGATAATCCGGTATCTCGCGTATCAGCGTCTTCAGATCGTCCATCGTCTCCCTTTCGTGACCAGAAGCTACCTCGTAACGAGCTGTTCGTCAGGGCACGGCTTCAGCCATGCCGAAACGATGCCAAAAATCAGGGGTTTTAACCCCTGAGGTTAGATGAATCCCTCCGGCGTGTTGCGGTTTTTGTACCACCAGTTCGCGCCAATCGAGATCGGCGTCGCGCTCGTGATGGTTTCGTAGCGGCCGCCTTTAGGCGGGCGCCTTTGCCTTGTCTGCCTCGCGCCCTTACCCATCATGCTTGATCGAAAATAGGTGCACCAATCCGGTCTCGACCGCCGTGTCTTCCTCTATCACCCCATCCACCTCGGCGCCGTCGGGCCCGCCTTCCAATTCCTTGCGCAACGACGCCAGCGACGCTGCTGTTCCGGTGGCATAAACCTCCACACGCCCGTCCCGCAAATTCCTCACATAGCCCGACACGCCCAGCCACAGCGCGGTCCTCTGCACGAAGTATCGATATCCCACGCCCTGCACCATGCCGCTCACAAAATAGCGCTTGGCTTTCGATTCGTCTGCCACAGCCGCTCCGCCGCGCACCCCGCGAACGCGCGATTCTATCAGAGGCTGCCTTCGTTTCGAGGACGATCCTTGTCGGGTATCCGAATTCCAAACACGAAAGAAAAAGTCTGGGCCAATAAACGGCTTGCTCTCTTGCGACCCACCGCGAAGTACAGCACCACGCAGGCGACCATCAAGACGATGAGCGCCGCCCACGTGAGGAACCGAAATTGATCGTCTGAATCTCCCACATTGATATGGAACCGGTTCAGCAGCATTGATCCGCCTATGAACCAGGCCATGAACGTCCCAACAAGGGCAAGGCCGGTCATCCACAGCCTCAGTAAGTCGTGGCGAGGCCGCGGCAAAGCCCCAGCCTGCTTCACCATCACGAGCACGTAGTGGTCCCCCAGGCTGAGCACCCCGATAGCATCTAGCCACAGGTCGTACTCCTCACGGTTGTCCCGACGTATTCGCCTGACAAGCCCGCGAATCAATCCCGCAATCTTTTTTTCGTAATCCTTCTGATCGTATTCCTTGTCGAATTCATCGCTAACCTCCATGATGTCCGGCAAGGTCCAGTCAGTTTCGGAAAAATACAGCATCTTCCGCTCGACTTCCGATAGGGGCACACCCTCGCGCTGCGCCTCTTCAACGATCTTCGCAACAACGAATTCTTTGGCTTCCTGGTCGGAGGGGAATCGGTTCACGGGCACGGATTCTAACCCGCTCACCTGCGTTTTGCATCACAGGCAGTAGGCGCTTGTGCTATTTTCTGCTGGCGGCTTGCGCCGCTGGTCCCAACGCTTACGGCGCATTTCGCATCCTAGTCTCTAAAATGAGCCGAATCACCAAACGCGTGCTGTTTCTCGTCGTCCTCTGCTGTCTTTGCGCGCTCTATCTCACCCGCGCTCAGGAGGTCAACCAGGGGCCCATGCCGCCTCCGCCGAAATACGAAGCGAAGCGCATCCCCTCCGTTCCGCATCCGGGACCTCCGCCGATTCCCGAACAGGAGATCATCCAGAAATTCGCGGCCAATGAAGACATCGCCAAAAAGGTTTATGAGAACTACACCTTCCTTCAGACCATCCGAATTGAGGAGTTATCGAATCCCGGCGGCAAATTCACGGTTTTGGGCGAATCCTATCTGCATCCCGATGGACAGCGCTTCTTCCGCGTCCTCAAGCCTGCGCAATCGGATCTCAAATTCACTTCTTACACTCTCGAAGACGTCCAGGCCATCGTCAGCCACCCGCTTTTCTTTCTCACCTCCGACGAAATCGCAAATTACAATTTTCTCTACGCCGGCCAATTCAAGCTCGATGAGCTCAACACCTATGTCTTTCAAGTGAAGCCCAAAATGCTCAGTCGCAACCACCTCCTCTTTCAAGGAGTCATCTACGTCGACGATCACGATTTGGCTGTCGTCGAAACCTACGGAAAGTTTGTCAGCGAGATTCCGCCCGAGGAGGGTTCGAAACTGCCGTTCACCATGTTCGACATCTTCCGGGAGAACTTTCAGGAAAAGTATTGGCTTCCCACTTACATTAGTTCCGACGATTACGTCACGTCGAAGGATAGCGGCGACCTGCACATTCGCCTCGTCGTCCACTCCACCGATTTCAAACTCAACTCCGCCGCCCAGCCCGTCCCCGCCGCTTCCAATCCGCCCGGCGCGCAACCGCCCGCGCAGACTGCCCCGCCCGCCACCGCCCCGCAAGCAGAGCCATCAACCGCTCCGCAGCCTCCTTCGTCCTCATCCCCGCTCCCCGATCAGCCCCAGCCCCACCGTACGAATTAGCACCCCTGTCGTCGCGTTCCGCATATGCCCTTCTTTTCGTCCCTGCCCGCGCCAAGCGCCCACGTGTGATCGATGACAGTCTGCCGCGACCGACAATCCACACACGGCGGTCCTTGCATTCTCCCCGCCTCTTGCTATGCTACTTGTGGCGTTGTGTGTGAACTGCTGCATGCCGGATTAAGGGCAGGCAAGCGAGAAGAAACGAAGAGGCGCGAGAGGTAAGGCGACATGAAAGGGATTTGAAAGATATGAATCGAGGGGGACAAGAAACTTGAACGCAATCGGTGACCGCCTGGTGACTCGGCCGCCTTCCCGGCCGGGTGGCCCTCCGTCACCGCTTCGCATCATTTCTAATCGCCAAGGTAATTATCCCTTGACATCAAGTAAGCTCTCTGCTATGCTTTTTTCAGGAGATGAGGCATGGCAAACGACGGCAGGGTTAGACAAAGCATCCCAAAGCCCCTGAGGTTCACTCTACAACAATTCTCCGAAAAGTTCCCAAACGATGAAGCGTGCCTCGAATACCTCAAAGAGAAGCGGTATCCGAGCGGGGTCACCTACTGCGAGAAGTGCGGACAAGAGCGCAAACATCACCGCGTCAGTGGCCGCCCTGCCTACGCTTGCGATTATTGCGGCAAGATGATTTCTCCTATGGCTGGAACTATCTTTGAGAAGTCCACCACATCGCTGCGCACATGGTTTTATGCGATGTACCTAATGGGGTCCACCCGCTGCGGAATATCTGCGAAACAGATTCAGCGCGAGACTGGTGTCACCTACAAGACCGCGTGGCGCATGTTCAAGCAGATTCGGTCTTTGCTCTCGGACGGCGATCTGCGATTGGAGGGACCGACGGTCGAGATAGACGAAATGTATTTCGGCGGCAAGCGCAAGGGAAAGCACGGACGCCCGATGCGCGGCGATAAAAAGAAAACTCCGGTCGTTGCAATTGTGCAGCGCAAGGGTCGTGTCGTGGCAAAGGTCATGCCCGATCTGCGAAGCGCGAAAGTGCTGCGCGTAATCCGCGATCATGTCACTTCGGGGAGCACCATTTACACAGACGAGTATTCGATTTATGACCGTATCGGCAGAATGCAAGCCAAAGATGGCAAATTGGCCAGGTTCAATCACAAGAGGATTCGACACGCTTCCGGCATCTACGTCATGGGCGACATCCACACCAACAGCGTTGAGGGACTTTGGAGCTTAATCAAGCGTGGAATCGGCGGAGTCTATCACTCGGTTTCGCCGGAGTATTTGCAGACCTACCTGGACGAATACACTTTCCGGTACAATCGACGCTACGAGGGGAATCAGCAGTTTAACGCGATTTTGGAGAGAGTTTTCGAGCGGGCGTCTTAACCGCCCGCTCTATGATCTTTTCAAAATCGTTAAAGGTGAACGGCTGCATTAGCTTCTGAGTCTCTGCCCGAGGCCGAAGCGTGCGGCGCGTATGCGTGCGAGGTTTCACGGCGCACTAGGAGTGTGCCGTGTCGCGGTCAAAAAGTCAAACCCTCGTACACTTTCGGCAATTTTGCCGCGCAATTTTCCTAAAGTCGGGGGATTGGATGGCTACGCTTGCTCTTTATTGCGATGATAGTGGCACTCACGCAGCATCCCCCTGCGCCGTCGCTGCCTGCTATGTCGCTCCGGTTGCGCAATGGGAAGGATTTGTCAGAGATTGGGAGCTCGCTAACAGGGTAGAGAAATTCGGAACGTTTCACATGGCCGATTTCGTTGGCAAGCACAAACAGTTCGATAGTAACGAATGGTCTGATCCTGACAAGCGCAAACGGGTAATCCAGCGCCTGATAAATATCATCAAAACTCGCGCCACAATCTGCTTTTTCGCTGTGGTCGAGAAGCGCGGCTATGATTTAGAGATGCCGCGCGACTGGATAAAAAGACATCACCTTGGCAGCCATTACACATTTGCCGTGCGCATGTGCATGGGAAGACTCTTGAAATGGAGGCGGTTGCGCGGTCACAAAGGTTCGATACAATTCGTGTTTGACCAGATGTCAAAGGGGAAGGGAGAAATTGATAAAGTATTTGAGCAACATCTCTCGGATAGCCATGCTCCGGCGCTAGACGTAGGCATCGTCGAGCACGGATGGGGTTTTCAGGATAAGAGGATAGTGCTTCCCCTTCAGGCAGCCGACATTCTAGCGTGGGAAACGCTATGGTATATGCAAAATGTCCTCCTGCCCGAAAAGAAAAAGGCCATCAGGAAGTCATACGAAGCCTTGCTCGACGTGCCTTTCCAGGGCGGCTACCACGATCAGCAGAGCCTTAAAAGGTTGGTCGAGTTCTGGAAGAAAAATAAGACGATAAACAATGATCTGCCCTAAGACCCTGTCACGGCACCTCGATTATGCCATACTTGACGCTAAGGGATACTTACCATCGCCAAACATTCCGAACAGATTCGACGCTATCTACTATAAAATCCAGCAATATAGCGATTTCTAATCGCCAAATTTTCGAGGTGTGCCTCCAGACGGCCATATCAGCCGGCAAAAATTTCTGTATCTCATTGAAAACAAAAATAGATCTGTTGTTTTCGACAATTACACGGGTCTTGTTGCCGCACGGTTTCTTTTCACTTCTCCAAAGCCAAGTGGCTGGGCAATTCGCGGATCGAGTGCAGCAGCAACTCCGGTTTCGCGGCGCGAATCCGATCCGCGGTAGGGAATGGACCCAGCACGCCGATCGCTCGCACGCGGGCGCGCCGCGCCATTTCGATATCCTCGGGAGCATCACCCACATAGACGCACTCCTCGGGCCGCGCGTGCAACCGTTTCAACGCCAGAAGCAGCGGTGCAGGATTCGGCTTCTTCCTCAACGC
>JASHRI010000462.1 GCA_030037435.1 Candidatus Acidiferrales bacterium
ATGGTGGTGATGAAGGACATCGAGGTGTACAGCTTGTGCGAGCATCACCTGCTTCCCTTTTTCGGCAGGTGCCACGTCGCATACATTCCGAACAAAAAAGTGGTGGGGCTGAGCAAAGTGGCACGACTGGTAAATATGTACGCGCGACGGCTGCAAATCCAAGAGCGGCTGACGAATCAAATCGCGCGAGCCATCGAGGAAAAACTGAGCCCGCAAGGCGTGGGCGTGATCATCGAGGCGCGGCATCTGTGCATGGTGATGCGCGGCGTGGAAAAGCAGCACTCCGAAGCGGTTACGAGCGCGATGCTCGGCGTGTTTCGCGAGAACAAACAGACGCGCGACGAATTCTTGGCGTTGGTTCGCAGCGCGAAGTAGGCGGCGCGGATCGAATCCCTTCGAAGAACGGCCCGAAAGGTCCGTAAATTTCCTTTGCGCCCTTGATGCTGTGTGTTAGCATTTTTGTATCTCGAATAGGGAAGGAAATGAGCAAGGGCTGTTCCGGTTCAGAGGGAGGGGTGAGTTGAGCGAAGCCAAAGCCGGTGTAATCGAGCAATACAGAACACACGCGAAAGACACCGGATCACCTGAGGTGCAAATCGCGCTATTGAGCGAACGCATCAACTACCTCACCACACACCTTCAGTCCCACGCAAAAGATCATGCCTCGCGGCGCGGGTTGATCATGATGGTCAACAAGCGGCGGAGGTTGCTGGACTATCTGAATCGGCGCGACCCGGATCGGTATCGCGAGATTGTGGCAAGACTCAGCTTGCGCAAGTAGCGCGGATGTCCTAGGCGGCCGTTGCGGCCGCGTTTTTCTCCCCCGCCAAAACCGAAGCTGTGGGCCGGAATGCGGGCTTTTGTGCCTGCAACTGGCGAGGCCGCTTGCCGGCTAATTCTTTGCGCGCTTGTCTGTTTGCTTGGTTTCCCATCGAGACAACTCTCGAGAGATTTCTCTCGTATTCTGAAGACGATTCCCGCCGATGCGGGACAAAAGGATGTGCAGGATGTTTGAACAAGTAAGTTTGGACCTGGGCGGACGGAAGTTGACGCTCGAAACGGGCAAGATGGCCCGGCAGGCGCATGGCGCCGTGGTGGCGCGGTATGGCGACACGGTGGTGCTGGCTACCGCATGTATGGACAACAAAGCTACCGAGAAGGATTTTTTGCCGCTCACGGTGGACTACCGCGAATACACCTACGCCGCAGGAAAAATTCCCGGCGGATTTTTCAAGCGCGAGGGGCGCCCCACGGAACGTGAAATTCTGACGTCCCGGTTGATCGACCGGCCGCTGCGGCCGCTGTTTTCTGAAGGTTGGGCCACGGAAACGCAGGTCATTGCCATGGTGCTTTCCGCGGATAGCGAAAACGATCCAGACGTGATCGCGGTGACCGCCGCGTCCGCGGCTCTTTCGATTTCGAAAATTCCCTTCGAGCACCCAATTGCCTGCGTACGGGTGGGGCTGTTGGACGGCAAGCTAGTGGTGAATCCCACGGTAGCGGAGCAAAAGAGCAGTTTGCTCAATTTGATCATTGCCGGCTCGGCCGACGCGATCGTGATGGTGGAATCCGGCGCGTTGGAAGTTTCCGAGGCAACGGTTGCCGATGCACTGGAATTCGGCCACAACGAAATCCGCAAGATCGTTGCCGCGATCGGCGAGTTGAGCAACCGGGTGAACCAGCCGAAGGTGAAAGTGACGCCGCCGGCCTTCGACGAGGCGATGTACCAGCAGATGGCGCAGAGGTACACGGAGCGAATGCGCGACGCTCTCGACACCGCGAAGCACCCCAAGCTCGAGAGCTACGGGCTGGTGGACGAGATCAAAGCCGAGATCCTGGCGGCGATTCCAGAAGACGACGAGGAAAAGCACAAGCTTGCGGAGCGCGCATTCGAGCAGTTGCGCGAACGGATTTTCCGCGACGACATGCTGATCCGCCGCAGGCGTCCCGATGCCCGCCAGTTCGACCAGATTCGCCCGATTACCTGCGAAGTGGGCGTGCTGCCGCGCGTGCACGGCTCGGCGCTTTTCACTCGCGGCGAGACGCAGGCGCTGGTGACTACCACGCTCGGCACAAAGGAAGACAAGCAGCGGCTGGATTTGCTGTTTGAAGACGAAGCGTTCAAGCGATTTATGTTGCACTACAACTTCCCGGCATTTTCCGTCGGCGAAGTGAAATTCATGCGCGGCCCGGGCCGTCGCGAAATCGGGCACGGAGCGCTGGCCGAGCGGGCCATCGCCAATCTCCTGCCGCCGGAAGCGGAGTTTCCGTACGCGATGCGCGTGGTATCGGACATCATGGAGTCGAACGGCTCGTCGTCGATGGCCTCGGTATGCGGTGCGTCGCTCTCGCTGATGGATGCGGGCGTGCCGCTGAAATCGGCATGCGCTGGAATCGCCATGGGGTTGGTAGTGGAAGGCGACAAGTACGCGATCCTGACGGACATCGCAGGCGCCGAAGACCACTACGGCGACATGGATTTCAAGGTGGCCGGCACGCGACAAGGAATTACTGCGCTGCAGATGGACATCAAGGTGACCGGCGTGAGCGTGGCGATGATGCGCGAAGCGCTGGAACAGGCGCGCCGCGCGCGGCTGCAGATTCTGGACATCATGGATCCCACGATTTCCACGGCGCGTACGGAAATTTCGACGTACGCTCCGCACTTGACCATTCTGACCATCCCTACCGATAAGATTCGCGACCTGATCGGGCCAGGCGGAAAGAAGATTCGGTCGATCACCGAAAGCACGGGCGTAAAAATCGACGTGATGGACGACGGCAAGGTGCACGTGTTTGCGAGCAATGGAACAGCCGCCGAAAACGCGCTGAAGATGATTCACGACGTAACGGCCACCGCGGAGATCGGAAAAACCTATCTCGGCACGGTGGTGCGCATCGCGGAGTTCGGCGCGTTCGTCGAAATTTTCTCCGGCACGGATGGTCTTCTGCACATCAGCGAAATCGCCGATCAGCGCATTCGGTCGGTGCGCGACGCGCTGAAGGAAGGCGATCAGGTGCTGGTGAAGGTGCTGGCGATCGAAGGCAACAAAATCCGGTTGAGCCGCAAGGCCGTGTTGCGCGACCAGCGAGATAAGCAAGCCAAAGGCGAAGCCGCGGGGTAGGCCCGCGGTTTCGGGATTTCCCGCCACATTCGAGACCGCCGTAACTTTTCCACCCACGCGCCTAAATTCGGGCGCGGGGGTGTGCCAGACGGGGAAGAGCAGGACCCGGCGAGGGTAGTTTCGATTAGAACGGGTCGCCGCCGTTTGTTTTGTGCGAGATACGAGCAATTCTAATCGAAAGTGAGTTTCGATTAGAATGCAGCGAGACGGGGCCCGGGAAGGGCGCGGCAGACGCTGCGCTCTCCTCCACAGCATCCCTTTCCGCCTCCTTGTTCGGCGCCCGAGCGGGGACACACCGATCGTATGCGCCGCTGCATGCCCTTCAAAAACGTTGGCCGCGTCCAGCAGCTTGGACGCGGCCAACAAAAACAAGCCATGTTAGCACATCCGTTACCCTCGTTGCAAGAGGAAAAACGCAGAGACTAAGTCTTTCGGAGAGATGCTTCAGCGATCCCGGCCGGATCGCTTCAGCATGACGTGCGCTTTGTGAGAGGTGACGCGAGGGGATTTCACGACGGATCAGCAGGCTTGCCCAACAATTTGGTTTTCGGCTGCGGCGCCTGTGCCGCGCTGCCCTTCGATGCTAGGGTAAAAAGACCGCGGCGCGATGATTTGCGCGGGCGCAGCGGCGGCATTGTATCAGCGGCAGATCAGCGGGCTTGGGCCACGATTCTATTTTCGGTGGAAAAGATCAGTTTACCGTTCGAGTCGTACAGTTCCATGACGGGCCTGCCGTTCACGATTGTGATTCGGCCCATCGCTTTTCCGTCAGGATTGGTGAGGATGAAGTGCTGGGCTTCGACGGTGGCGGCACGAAGCGAGTTTGCGCGCTCCTGAGCGCGCACGCCGGCGGTGAGTGAGATGGCGAGCGCCAAGATTGCCAATACCGCGCCCAATTTCCAAAAACGATTTTCGCGTTCAAGTTTCGAGATGCGCTGAGCCGTTCCGCGAACTTCTTCGATTGAGCCTTCCATAGATCACCTCTGTTTTGTGGCCGGCAGCTAGCCCGGCTGTATTCAGGCGCTTAGACGCCGGGACGGGCTAAAAGGAAGCATTGCGACAATTGCGGCAGTGCCCTCGCTGCTTATTGCAGCTTGGCGTATTCGGATTTGGCTTGCTTGAGGATGGGGAGATCGGGGTCACCATGCTGCCATTGCGCGAGGAAATCTTCGTACTCGATCTTGGCTTTCGGCATGTCGCCTTCGAGCGCGTAAGCGCGGGCGAGGCCAAGTTTGGGAAGACTGCGGCTAAAAGCGAGAAACGGATGATTGAGCAGCTTTTGAAACTCGGCGGCGGCCTGCGCGCCCTGATGCGCATCTAGATACGCCTGGCCGCGCAGATATGAGGTCATCATGTCGCCGGCTGGAAGCAGGTCGTAAGACGCAGCCGCGCTCAAGCTCTGGATCGCATCCTGCGGCTTGCCCTGGTGCAAGGCCAGGGCTGCCTGGATTGCGGGCAGCCAGCAGAATTGAACCTCCGTCGCCTGCGGCCAACGCTGATTTAAATCGGCGACGATCTTCTGCGCAGCGGCGGAATCGCCGGCAAAGGCGAGTGCGAATCCCGCACGTCCCAGCGTGTCCCAATCTTCCGCTTCCTGGCTTGCCTTTAGCGCGCCTGTTGTTGCGTCCGCGGAATCACCCAAGAAAGCTTCGTCGAGCGCCAGGTTCGCCTCGTTATACGCTGCGCCAGCCTTTTGGTTCGCCCGCACATCCGATGCGATGATGCCCTGAAAGATTTCGCGCACGCGAGATAGTTGGCCCTGATCCCAAAGCGGGGCGGCGGCGATTGTGCGACTAGCCGTGCGCGCGACTGCCTCATTGGCCGCCATTCCAGCTTGATCGTTTTGAAGGTAGGCGATGAACCAGGACATCGCTCCGAAAAACGGCGAATTGATGTGGAGGGCGCGAGCACGCTGGATTGTTTCCCGCGCTTCGTCGAGGCGGTTCAAATCCAGATAGTCTCGAGCAATTAACGAATAGATGGTCAGGCTTGGACTAAGTTGGGCCGCCTCCTGCTCCGGCGGCAGCGACTCCTCATATCGGCCGAGTATAAAGTAGCCAGTAGCCAATCCAGTGAGAAGTTGAATGCTGTGGGGGTAGGCTTGACTCCATTGTTGATCGATCGCAAGGGACTTATCGAAATCGCCGGTCACGTAAAGGTGGTAATTCTTGGAGATCGCGAACTTTTCAAACTCGCTGGTTCGGTCGCGGAGTTCGTAGGCTTTTTTATTGCTGTCGATCGATTCTTCGATGTCGCCGATCTGATTCTGGGCAACCCCCAGGAGCGAAAACGCCAGCGCGAAATTCGGATCCAGAGTGACGGCCTGCTGGTAGTCCGAATCCGCCGTCGGCCATTGGCCATTCCAAAATGCCTGGTCGCCGCGGGTGAAAGCTTGCAGCGCGTCGAGCGACGAAGTCGTGGCCTGATCGAGCGGCACGTTGTGCGACTGAAGCGAAGCGGCCGATTCGCCCAGTTTGGAGCGTAATTGGGATGCCTCGCGGCCGAGAGCGTCGAGCACCTTCTCCTTGCCCACGGCTGTGACTTGCTCCTGCGCCAGCGTTTCTCCCGTATGGCAATTCACGGCGTTGAGGCCGAGAACGTACTGATTGCCCAGCGCGGCGATCGAGCCTTCGATGGTCGCCGTGGCATTGGCGCGCTGGCAGACCTCCCGCGCTACGTCCTGGGTGAGGGGCGCGTTGGCCGGCTTTTCCATCTGACGCAGCGTGCCGGCGATCTGGTCGTTCGAGAGCAGGTTGAGAAATGGAGTCTGTTCGAGGTTAGCCGAGAGGCCTTCGCGCAGCGTGCCGTCGAATACGGGGTCGCCCGTGGTGTTGGTGAAATCGGCGATGACGATGGAGTTTTTGCCCGTCAAGAGCGGCGCGCGATGGAAATAGAAAAATCCGCCCAGGGCCAGCGCGACAACAACGACCACGGCACATGCGGCGGCGATCCAGATGGAGCGGCGCTTTGGCGGAGGATTCGCAGCCGAGATTTTGGCCGAGGACGCTTTCCTGGATGACTCGTCTATCGCTACGCCGCCCGGCGGAAAGGGCATCGCCTCGACAGATGATGTGATGGGTGGAGGGGCTGCGGCAGACGTGGCCGACGCGGAGCCGGAGATTGCCGCGCTTTTGCCCGAATCGAGTTCGCGCTTCAGCCGCTTCAGGTCCGCGCGCAGCTCGGCGGCGCTTTGGCAACGGAGTTCGCGGTCTTTCTCCAGCGCTTTGTTGATGATCTCTTCCAGCTTGGGCGGCAGG
>JASHRI010000463.1 GCA_030037435.1 Candidatus Acidiferrales bacterium
CGTGCGTTTCCCGGCATGTGGGCTTGGTGACGAAAACTGCGGAAGAACGACTCGCCGATACTCTGGTCCACGTCGGAGACGAGACTGGCCGAGTGAACTCGAAGGGTGTGGAGATCGAAGCGACAAACGCACACCTGAGCGCACTGGCCGATATCAGCCGGTTCACCACAAGCCGTCTCCTAAACAAATGGAAGCGAACCGGCGTTATCTCAAAAGGGCGAGGGCGCGTGACCGTGCACTCTCCAGAGTCGCTGCTGCGCGACTAAACTGCCGCTACGATCCCGCATTGCGTCATAAAGATTTAAGCAAGGTTCGCAGACATGAAGTTCCGTGAGGGGATCCCTGCCGACGAGCTTGGACGCAAGGGAATGTCAGGGCGCTGTGACATTTGACAGTTCCGGCGCATTTCGACTTCTGTGATGATCCAAGGAAGTTGATCGCAGCTACGGCCCGTAGTCGATTCCGCTATCTGGGCGCGCCTCTTCAGTTCGACTCCCCCTCCCTCCGGCCTCGGCTGGGGAGGCGCGTCCGGGCAGCTTTACAAGTGCAAAGGGGCTGAGAAGCTGCCGTCCCGATGCGGCCCAGGACTGACCCTTTTGACAGTTCACCCGGAACCAACAAGCCGCCACTATTCGGCTGAGCGCTTGGCCTTGTAATTATGATCAGTTTTTCCGCAATCGGGCCTGTCGGAACGGTCAGGCCGCAGCATCCGTATTTTCAGCGGACCGAAGGAGACGAAATATGATGACGATTCTTTGGTGGGTAATCGTCGGGCTCATCGCTGGTTGGATCACCGGCAAGATTATGAAAGGCGGAGGATATGGAGTCGCAATGGACATCGTCCTGGGAATTGCAGGCGCAATTGTCGGAGGGTTTATAGTCCGGCTCTTGGGTTTTGCAACTTCCGGCGGGCTCATCCTCACGATTATCGTCGCGGTCTGCGGGGCCGTCTTGCTCACGTGGGCCGTGCGGCTCCTCACTAGGGCTGCGGCCAAGGCTTGACCTGATCGCGCGATCCTTTTAGCGCAGCAAAAGGTATTTTCGTGTCGGGAGTGTTGTTTCTTCGGAGCGATTTGCCGTAATGGCGATTAATGCTGTGCGCGGAGAGGCCCGACGAATCCTCCCCGAAGTGTCAAGCCTATCCAGATGGGCACCACTAAATCAAATACAACCTAATCAGCTGCGATGGTTATCGGCGAGGGGAGGCTGGCGCGTTCTTTACCAGCCAATCGGTAGTCAGTTTGGCGTAGG
This sequence comes from Candidatus Acidiferrales bacterium, assembly GCA_030037435.1. GTDB lineage: Bacteria > Acidobacteriota > Terriglobia > Acidiferrales > UBA7541 > Palsa-295. The sequence goes on from JASHRI010000463.1 coordinate 1,252, forward strand.
ACTCAGCAAGCGGGCCAGGCGTCAAGTAATGGCTTGCGCCCTTGACCCAGATCAAATCACGCTGTGGCGATGCTGTCAGGCTGTCGTAAATCTTTTGAGCGTTCGGCGGAAGGGCAAGCTCGTCGGCCTCGCCGTGAATGACCAAAGCTGGAACCGTGATTTTCGGGCCGTACTTGATTGAACTGGGCGCGCTCGGATCGCTCGGCGCCCCGAAGAAGCTGATCAGGGCCTTTGCTGTTCCCATCACTGACACGCCGCCAGGAAACCAGTTGTCATACCCGACTGGTTGCTGTCCTTTGCCTTGCGCAACCAGTTCGCGCGCGTGCTTGAGCGTGTCTTCCAGGCGCCGCTTGTCCGCTTCGCTGCTCCGGATCTGAAACTCCAGGTACGGCGATGGGATCGACGCGATAAAGACGACCGCTTTGACCGCCGGGTCGTTTCTCTCAGCCATGTACTGTGCCACGCGAGGTCCGCCAAGGCTGATGCCCAAAATCGCGATCCGCGCGTAACCCTTTGACTTCGCATGCGCGACAAAGGCGGCGATATCTTTTACAGCGTCGTTGTATTCCGCATAAGGGTTGTTATACGACGCACGCATGTTGGAAAGCAGAAACGCGTAGCCGTTATCCGTCAGCGCGCTGGCAAGAGGGGAATAGTCATGCGCCGGGTACAACGCCGCGCCCGTGGTGCCACCGGGCACCATGATGACGAGCGAATCGCTGGCTCGATGTGGCTCCCAAAGAAGGCCATTCAGGGCCGTCTTATCTTCCGCCTCGATTCGAATCAGATCCAAGCGACTTTGCGATCCCGAAATGGGAGTGGCTACCATGGCGCGAACTATATTCCAGTCCTGCTCTTTTGATCAAGCACCTGGGCGCAGCGGCGCGTGCGCACGGTGACTAAGGGCAGCCGAATCTGTATGGATTTTGCCAAAAATTGGGGTGAGCGATGGGATTTGAACCCACGACCCTCGGTTCCACAGACCGATGCTCTACCGGCTGAGCTACGCTCACCACAGACCGCTAAACATCTATCCTACACGGCGATAGCGACCGGCTCAAGATTGACGCGAGTCGCTTTGGGTCCATCGTTGGGTCCAACATTTGGGACCAAGTTCGGAATCTGTCCAAGGATGCGGCGATCATGACCCGGCGCGAGATGCAAGTAACGACGCATGATCTCTTCCGAGCCGTGTCCGTGACGCATCCTCACATCGTCAAACGACATTCCCGCCCGCACACAAAACGAAACGCTGTAATGACGGAAAGCGTGCATACCGAACTGCGGCAGACTGAGCGCCCGCAGAACAGGATGCAGGTAGCGATGCAGCACGTTCGCGTGATGCAAGGGATTGCCCTCGCTGTTCAGCAGAACGATGCCGCTAGTCCGTGTTCCCGCGTACTCGCGTATCGCTTCGGTTAGCTCCGGTGTGATTGTGATGTACCGCACGGAGCGTTCTGTCTTTGGTGCCTGCAACTGACCGAGCGAAAGCGATTGCCGAACGAAAATGCACCCACGAGTAAAGTCGATGTCCTCTAGGTGCAATCCGTACAATTCACCGGCACGCATTCCAGTCGAGGCCGCGAGAGCGAACAGAAGTCTGTAGACTCCCGTTGCCTCACGGATGATTGAAAGCACATCGGTGTCTGTTGGGCAGTACACTCGCTTGGCCGGTGTTGCGTTCGCTGGATACCGAATTTCCCGCTTTGCGAACGTGCGTCCGAGAATCACTTGAAGCGTCGATACGATGTGCTTCAAGGTGGACTTGGACGGCGCACGTCCGTCTTGCAATCGAACGGACCCGAGCCACTTGTTCACAACCGGCCCGGTGATTTCCTCTGGTGCCTGCGTGCCGAATGCCGGAACAAGATAACGGCTCACGTGCATCGCCATCGTTTCGCGGCATGACGGCTTATAGCGCGGCAACAGTTCGTCTATCCAGCGATTTGCGATCACTGAAAACACTTCCTCACTAGGGATTGGTTTGAGCGGATCGTGGACTCCGGCCCGAGCGATAACTTGAGTTTGCCAGAGCTTGAGAGCCGCCTCGGTCCAATCCGTGATGTCACGCCACTCGGAGCTAGCTCGACGCCGTGCGTGTTGCCCCGGTACGTCCTGCCAATACCGAATGCGAGCCATCTTTCGACCGTCTTTTGTTGACCTGACATTGATAGTGCCTGACTGACCGCTCCGATAGGACACGTTTTTCCTCTTCCTAATCGGAACGGGTGCGGGATTTATGGTAGCACGCGCTGGACCAACCGGATCATCAAAGACAAACTGACCCTCCACAACGCGGGACAATACGATGTCCGACATGAACGCACCTAGATTGTGAGGGAATCGCCTAACGGTTCGGCTGTTCGCTTCTACCGTCAGCAAGGCTGGCCGCGAGCTTACCCTGAACTTATCGGGCCGTCAGAGGAACAATCGCTGCGGAACATCCAGGGCCGCATCGCCAATGATCTTACGCGGTCGGAGTGTCGGTTGTCGATAGCAGGGTAGTAACATTCGACCATTACCAGACGGTCAACCCGTTCCGGGCATTTACAGGAATACAACGCCTCGCGGCTCGCCATAGAGACTCACGGAGCGGGAGTTTGTAGACGGTCAGTTTAAGCTCTGGCTCGCGGCACAGGGCGATGGCGAATCGCCAACGGGACCGGCCAAGCACGTCATAGGCGCGTGACAGGAGCGCCACAAGGCCGCCATCGGCCAAGATCGTTTCGCGGCGTGATTCCAGTGGCATCTCAAGGCCGACGTTCACCGGCACGAGCGGGACAGCGACTTGCAACTCGGTCCATTCCGGCCAGTTCCAGATAGCACTTCGTATCCAGCATGATGCTGCGCTCATAGCTCTCCTTTCGCTCGATTCTTTACGACACGTTTCAGCACGTTCGTGTACCAAGCGTAACAGGTCTCGCAAAACCCACATGCGGCGTGCAATCGGTCTTTGGACTGGCAACGGACACAGCCGACAAGCGCGAAGGCGTCCGCGAACTTGGACCGTTCGGCCATGCTCTGAGTTCGCCGGATCGTGTCGGCTTCCTCGCGCGACCGAAAGAACGGCTCTAGCAGCTGGCCGGTCGCAGCGGTGTCGAGCGGACGGCGTTCAATCTCGGTTACGCGCGTTTTCATCGTTCATTCCAGTGTGGATGCAGTTCCATTGTACGGCGCAGATGTGCCTGTGATACGTGCGTGTAAATCTGCGTCGTAGCAATGTTTTCGTGTCCGAGTAGCTCCTTGACCGTGAAGATATCAGCCCCGCGCTCGTGTAAGTGTGTGGCGAACGAATGTCTAAACATGTGTGGATTGACATGCGGTATACCGGCTCGGAGTGCCGCGCGTTTAACGGCCTTGCCAACGGTTCGCCGTGTGATTGCACACACTCTGGCCTTACGGTTTGACTCGAACAAGAAACCGGATGTCCGATCCCCAATGAGCGGTCGCAACGCATCCATCGTGCGTTTATTCAACGGGACCAATCGTTCCTTATCGCCTTTGCCGCAGACTCGGATTGCTGTGTGCTCGCCGTTACACTGGATATTTTCGACGCGCATTCCAATCAATTCGGACACGCGGGAACCGCTTGCATAGAGCGTCAAGATTATGGCGTGGTCGCGGTCGCTCTCGGTTGCGTCAACGAGACGGTCAACCTGTTCGGGTGTGAGTGTCTTAGGCAGTTTGCGCCGCCATTTGCGGAGTGACATCGAGCGGCATGGCGAGATGGGTACGACGCTGAGACGTTCAAGGAATTTGAACAGGGCACGCAGAGCAAATGTCTTTTGCAGGATCGTGTTTGGGCTTGCGCCACGATCCATTAACCACCCCATAAATTCACGGATGTCGGCTGGCCGGACTGATTCCAGTGGCAGGGAGCCGATGAAGTCAAGGAAGTCCAAACCCGTGCGGCGATAGCTTTCGATGGTCCGCGCTGCGACGCCACGGACTTCGATGTCTAGCAGGAAGTCGCGCAACAAGACTTGTGCCGGTGACGGCACGGTGACGGCGTGCGACGACATGACGGCGAGTTCGGTACGGTTGTCCATGACTCAGGGTTGCACGTATCCAAACCGGATACAAGAGAATAATGCACTATATAGTTACGGTAACTATAGACTAACCTTTGACGTGCCAGTTCCGGTGACACTTGGCATATCGGTCGGAGCGTCGGTCAAGCCGCGCGGACAATGGGTCTGAATTTTGGGCGTCCGCTACGCGCTGGATTGTGTGTGGGTAACGCGAGCATCGGGTAGACTGACAGATGCTCACGTAGCGGTATTAGGCTGTGTTATCTATGACTTACGTGACCGCACAGGTCGGTTCAGGACGGTACTAGGACGGTATTTTGGGTCCATTTGACGCGATCTGAGCCAACGCGATCCCGGCCTATTTCCAATCCCCCCAAAACGATCCGAGCCGATCTGGACTGGCAGTGTCCAGCCGTCGAACGTAGCTAGATAATCTATTGATTCCAGGTAAGTTAGAGACAGAAAAGGATTCCTTGCTGTGGCTGAGTTGACCCGGCGTAGGTCCCACCAGGTCGGTCCAGCGGCGCGGCTAGGCGAATTTCCGGCGAAGAAATAGTCTGTGTCACTCTATTTCTGGCGGGCTATGTGTAAAATCGTCCGCAAGCCATTGACAGGTATTGGCTTAATGTCCTGTCCGATCCGCCACGAGCAAGAACGACTAAACGGGGTTTGGAGGGGTACTATTTACAGAGCCGTGGGACCCGATCCGGCTAAGCTAGGGACTCTCCCCGGCTCCTGAGCGATAACCGGCCCGCTCAATCCCTCACGGGCGAGACTCGTTCCGGGCATTTACAGCCTTTAGGGTGTCGAGTTCTGATGGCGTCTGCGCCATTCGGCTCGCGCCTCGTCCAACTGAATAGAGAATGCCGATACCGATGGCTTGCCATCAGGTCCGTAGGTGAGCGGGTACACCAGCGCACGCGTCTCTTTTCCGAATGCGATTAGCTCTGCGTCAGTCATGGCACGCAGTTTGATTCGCAGCGCGTCAATGCTCTCGGGTTCAGTAAAGCCGACAGACATGGGTAGAGAGTGTCCCTCAGAATAAAACTAGCCCCAATACTAGTCACTAGCTAGGACCGTCTAGTTGACCGGCCCGACTGCGCATGTGGTTGAAATGAGCCATTGACAAATCGGGTAACATGTGCTACCCTCTTTTTGATGCCTCCCAGTCTGTAAGGCAGCGAGATTTTCCTCACCGCGCGTAGCTCTGGGTAAACCGCCGCGATCTGACCTGCGCAGTTCAGCAGTCCAACTCAAAGGCAGTTCCAAATAGGAGATTTGCATGTCCAATTCTTGTGACGTATCCATCCACAGCATCACTTTTCCCTCGCGCCAGAAAAAGAATCCTAACGCCGTCGCCGATGTCGCCGTGTGTTTGCACACTGAATACGGCGATCTGATCGTGAAAGACTGTCGGTTGATCCGATCCAAGCAGAACGGCTCTCTGTATTTCTGCTGGCCGAATTTTCCCGACGATTCTGGAAAGTTCATTCCGACCATCGAAGCGACTGGAAATTTGCGCGACGGAATCCCGATCTTGGCTGTCCGCACGTTCGAGGAACAACACTCCATCCTGAGTGGCACGTCTCCGGTCGAGGGAGGCGAAGTCCGATGATTAGTTTCCAGAAATTGAACCGGCGCGGCGAAGTCGGATTCGCCATAATCTGTGGAACCTGCCACAAGCCAATCCGCGACTTCAAAAAAGCAAACGTCCTGTTCGACGAAGGCAAGCGCGGCCAGCTCGCGTATGTGATTGTTCATCACAACTGCGATCCTCGACTCCGAAAACTGCGTCTCGCCTGCATAAATCTTGAACATGCGCTCAGACCTATTACCAAACGGGCGGTGACGCGATGAGCGCGAACCTTCAAATTGTCCAGCCAACCGAAGCTTGTTCCGGGTTACAAGAAACGACTGCCGCGACACTCCGATTCCCACACGAGGCACTCAAAGGCAGTCTCGGCGAACTCGCCACGGTGTTGTCTCGCGGTAACGAGATCGCGCCGGAACTGGCATTCGGAGCCGCGTTGACGTGTCTCGGTTCGATGGTGTCGGGAGCCGTCAACATCAATCTAGTCGGATATGACACCCGATTGTTCACCGTCCTACTTGGCGCATCGTTCAGCGCAAAGAAATCGACGGCGGCCAAAACGGTAATCGAGTTTTTCAAATCCCTAACGTGCGGGTATCCAGTCCGAACGTGCAACGGTGTCGGCTCGGCAGAGGGACTCGCCAAGGCATTCGGCGAGACAAAGCCCGATGGCCGCTTGCTGTTGAACTACGATGAACTAGAAGCGTTCTTTCGGAAAGCCGGTATCGAAGGTTCCGTGTTGCTTCAAACCGTCACGTCCCTTTTCGAGTCGCGCGAGTTTGAGTCCCACACCAAGACCCACACCATCAAGCTCGAAAACGTGCGGCTCGGATTCCTTGCATGTTGCACGCTCCAAACTTATGAACACTGCTGGTCCTCGGAAGCTCTCAGCATCGGCCTAGACAATCGGCTATTCCTTGTCAACGCCGATGCCAAGCCCTCCGTCGCGTGGCCTGAGCAACCCTCAGAAGCGGAAAAAGAGCGGCTCCGAAAAAAAATCCAAATGCAGTTGGCGAAACTGCCGGTCCATTACGACATCACCGTCGAGGCGCGTCACCGATTCAGCGAATGGTATGACCGTTTGATGGAGCGCAACACACCCTTTGTCAAGCGTATCTCGACAATCGCATGGCGGCTCATGGGCCTGTTGACGCTCACTCAGGACAAGGACGCGATTGACCTTGAAGTCATCGACCAAGTGATTGCGCTGTGCGATCACCAAGTCCGTCTGCGGGAACTGTCGGCCCCCTCCGACATCGTGGACAAGTTTGCCAGGATGGAAGCGGCGATCCTGAAAAATCTCCGCATCCGTGGGCCACTGACCGAGCGCGATCTGCGCCGGTACACCAACGCGGACCGTGAAGGTCGATTCGTATTCAGCCGGTCGCTCGAAAACCTTCAAAAGTCAGACGAAATCAAGCTCCAAGCGATCCGGCCAAAGGCGTGGATGGTCAAGGAATGAAAGTGTCGTCAGAAGTGTCGTCAACGTCCTTTTTGGGTCTAACTCTCACTGGAATAAGGGAGTTAAGTCAGTCGATATGACATGAGATAGATATATTTATCTCTCCCTCTCATATAGGAAAGTGACGACATTTGGCTCGGGCAACATGAACCTAAACGACTTAACGCGGAATTGAACCTTGACGACCGAAGCGACGACACTTTGCAGCATCGACGGGTCGCTGTAAATGCCGGGAACAGCGAGCTGAAAGGAACACTTTGAAATGACATTCGGAGATTCACTAAACGTCCCGTTCGGACCAGTGATTTACCGGCTGACGAATGATGAAGTGGTTGTCTACAAGACCGAGCGCGTCGTCGGGCAGGTCATCACGCCGTATTCCGAGACGACGGCTGATGTCGTCGTCACCTTGGGCGGGAACAACGTTCTGAAACCCGGCGTTACTCAAGGGACCGCGCCCGGCCAGTGGTATTACGGGACCCTCTAATGAGCACCAACAAATCAAACAGCCCAAAGATCACGCCGATGCTTCCGCAGTTGGACGCGGGCGGGGCGTGGGACAACCGGCCCGATGCGGTTCAACCGGCGAATCAGGTCAATGCGCTGCGTCCGCCCGCTGTGACTCAAATGCCGAAGTCGGTGGCTCGGACACTCGGATTGGTCAATGGGGCGCTCGCCGGTTTGACGCAGAAAATGCCGTGACGACCGATGCCGATGTCCAGATAGCAAAAAAAATTGGTAAACCCATCGCGGTTATTTCCAGAACGGGACTCTATGAGGTTGGTGGGACCGGAACGGTTAAACGGGTGTTCGCCGGAACAAAATGGATGGACAAGCCGAAAGGTCAATCGGCCAAGTCCACGGCCAAGAACTCGGCGGCCATACTTGCGTTGTCGCGCGTTCCGGGCATTCCCACAAATCCAAATTCACGTTAGGAGACACGATGCCGCCAACAGTATTCCCAGGATCGAGCGTGACATATCGGCTGACCGAGCGCGACCGGGCCGTCCACAAGACGGACGTGGTGAGCGTTCGCGCGCTTGTCTGTTCGCTCTGGTCACGGACCCGCATAGGACTGTGCTTCACGCTGGACGGGGTCACAACCGAGAATCACTGTTCGGACTACGACGCGACGGGCAAAGCACTCGGATCGTGGAGTTGACCGGCACTATGTAAATGCCCGGAACGGGAGAGCAGATGCCAACGAAATATGAGCTAGCCGATTTTGACGGTCCGTACTTTGAGCCACCGCAAGTTACGGACGCGGATATTTGCGCGATTCTTGACCGCGTCGAAACGGAGCGGGTTGCTGCGAGTGTTCCGCCGTCGCCCGACCGTCCTTTGCCGAAAGGGTGGGTCACTCAAGACGAGGCGCGAAAGTTACTCGGGTTGCGATCCGAGACGGAAACAGTTTTGGATTCACAAATTATCAGCGGGCAAAGTCCCGCACAGGAGTAATTACGATGCCAGTTCAGAGAACCAAAGGCGGCCAATACTTTTCAACGTTGACGGGTCAGAGCTACGAGTCCGAGACGGAAGCGCGACACTTCGACCGGCGCGCGGCGCTTGAGTACCAGCGGAACGCCGACGAGCGGAACGATCTGCTCGGCAAACTCACGCCGGACGAAACGAAATTGCTTGTCGAACAAATGATCGTGGCCGCGTCGGATCAAGCGGGCAGCGAGCAGATGGTTGACGGAATGGAAGATTTTATCT
>JASHRI010000464.1 GCA_030037435.1 Candidatus Acidiferrales bacterium
CAGTCGCGCTTGCATTTGCCATGTTCAGCGCGTTAGCGACTTACGCTCAGTCGGCAAACACGGCGAAGCCGGCGACGATCTGGTACACCGAACAATTCACGATGCATTCGAAATACGCCGGACGCGACTTCCTGATTCAAATTGCCAAGCCGGTTCGTTCGGCGGGGAAGGAGCCGGTTGTTTACGTGCTGGACGGCAACCCATTATTCGGCGAGATCGCCGACATTGCGATTGATGACGCCAGCGACGGTGACATTGCGCCCGCTTACATCGTGGGGATAGGCTATCCAACTGAGGATTTCAACCAATGGCTGACGCTCCGCAATCGAGATTTGCTTCACGAGCATGTGCCGGAAGAACTTAGAGCGAATGCGGCGAAGGTGGGGGCAGGATTCGAAGGCGGCGGAGGCGGTTATCAGTTCCAAGCATTTATCCTCAAGGAGTTGCGTCCGCTGATTGAACGTCGATACGAAGCTAATCCGCACCGGACGATTCTCGCCGGGCATTCGTTCGGCGGCGTGTTTACGTTGCACGTACTGCTGAACGATCCCTCCGCATTTGATAGCTACATCATCTGCAGTCCGTCGATCTGGGCCGAGCCAGGGCTGTTGGGGAATGCTTCAACCTTCCATAGTGCGCCGCACAGGGTCTTCATCGGTGTGGGGTCCAAGGAAGAAGCGCAGTTCGGTGAAAATCTTCGGATGGTCGACAATGCAAAGGCTCTCGTTGACCGACTACGGGATCATGCCTCGAATATCGATTTGAGGTTCGAGCAATTCGAGGGTGAGAGCCACGTCACTACTATTCCGGAATGCTTTTCGGATGGGCTTCAGTTCGTATTGCCGCCGGCGCCGACAGCGGTGAGCCGCTGATCGTCGCGAAGGCGGCGCGCGACGTGTGGGGCTGCTGGGAACACGCGCCGGACGGCACATTGAAACTGCAAAGGCAGAACTGAGCACCGGTAGAAGCGGCTCGATGGATGCAGGCAGAGAATCTGGAGCGGGATAAGAGAATCGAACTCTCGCCTCCACCTTGGCAAGGTGGCGTACTACCACTATACGAATCCCGCGAAGCGGACGATCAGGTCAACACAACATTTATAGCATGGTGAAAAGAGGCGGACAAGGTAAAGGACACGCCGCGAACACTGGGCGCGTCACAAGAAGTATCCACCAGCACGCTCGCCGGAGCATGCAGAGCTGCAGCAGGCATCAATCCACTTCAAGAATCCTCGTGGCTTTCACGACAGGCGATTTCTTTTGACGATCGGCGAAGCGCTCGGCGCGGTCGCGATTGATGTAGACGCGCGCGAATTTTTCTCCGTCATGATAGTAGACGGTAACTTGCCAGTGACGGTGCTTTCGGCGGCCATCTTTATGCAGCCGACTGGAGCTGGACTTTCCTGCTTTTGCTTTTTTCACGTGGGCTGACCCCTTGAATGAAATCGAATATGGCAAGATTAATGAGGCGGCGCAAGTAGCAAGTTAAGAGTTAACCCTATTAGCATCAACGAATTGTGTGAATGCTCAACCGCAACCTTTCTCCGCCTTGGGGGGACGCCTTGCGCAAAACGGTACGCCTGTCTCGCTGGGTTTTCAAGAGGGAGAATCGACGTTCGGCATTTAGGAACGCACGCGCGCGAAACTCGGAGGCGGGACGAGCGGCGCGCTAGGAATCGGGTGGCACTTAGCGCGTGACAGGTTGGAAATAGGCAGGCAGGCGGCGTTTAGTGGAGCGAAGGATTTCGACGATGTCTTTTCGGTCATCAAAAGAAAGTCTGGCGTATTTCTTGCCCTTTTCCTGTCCGGACAAAATCGTCCACATTCGTTCGTAGATCGCCGATTTCGCTTCGTCTGGCAGCGCGTCGAACGCGTCTGAATAGATCATGTAGCTGCACGGATAACGCATCAGCCGATGCTGGAGATCGAATTGTCGGAGTGAGCGGCCCTGATCATCGCGAGGTCCTTCGCTGGAAAATTTTTCGGCAAAACCTGAGGTGCCCTGCACCGGAGACGTCAGCGGCGGCTCGTCGACGAACAACATGTAATCGACCAGCTGGCGGGACGTGTCGCGAAGGACGTGCTGGGTGGCTTTATCTTGACTCGGAGCGCGCTGATTCATCTGATCGCGGTACAAGGCGAGACGAACTTCCCAGCCCATGTGCGTGAAGAGATTCATCATGTGCATCTGATGTTCGAAAACCATGAGTGCAACGACGTCGCTATAGGGAGAGAGGTAATTATCGGTGTCAAATTCGCCCTTAAGCGAGTTCAGATTTCGATCGCCGCTGGGCCGCATAGCAACGAGTTTGCCGTCAGGGCCGACGATGGAGTTGCCCATGTGCGGCATTGAACCGGTGAGGCCGGTGACGTACCAGCCGCCCCAGCGCTGCGCGAAGGGACTGCGATCGTCGGTGAGATAGTTGGTGAGCGACTCGATCGGCGTGCCGTCGGCGGCGGGGTAGACGCTGCGCATCAAAGTACCGGGCACTCCCATGCTGCGGTCCGATACGTGGCACGGCAAGCAATTGGGATCGCGGTTGGCATGAACCTTGGCCTTCGGACTCTGGGGCAGCGAGTAAAAGACCATGCCTTCTTTGGGGTCTTCGCCGGCCATTTCGACGAATGGGCCGCCGTGGGTCCACCCCACGGCCACATTGTCGGTGAAGAAAATGCTGCGAGGGTTGGCAGGGGTAATGCGGTCGGACTGAAAGCTTGTTTTCGAGAAAACGACGAGCTGCGATTCGATGGGAACGTTGAGAGCGTCGAGCACGGAGCGGAGATAGCCCTGGGGGCCATTGAATTTGAGATGGATCTCGCCACGCTCGATTTTGAGATTCAACTGCGCGACGGGATCGTTGAAAGTTGCCGTGTTGTAGTGAATCGCGGGAGCATCCAGATTAATCGCTGGCTCGCTTTTGAGGGCGCCGAAGGCAACAGCAACCGCGAAAAGAACTAAGTTGGCTGTGAGAACTGCACGACGCATTGTATATGGTCACCGGAGAACCACTGCCGATCACCCGAGAACTCGATCCAAGCCGAATTGTATCATTGGGCGAACACCGAGAACTTCGGGAACCGCCAGCTGGGCTATGCGGAAGGATTGGAGGAAACGCGCTTCGGGTAGTTTGCATCTGAGGCTAATAACATTCTAGGAAGCGCGCGGCGCGGTTTCGGTCAAGTGGTAAATGAGCCCCAAAACTGATCGGATGGAGGTCCTTATGCAGGAACGGACCCCGGACGGGCCACCCAAGAAAACGGATCAAAGAAGAGGCAGCCGGTTCGCTGTGGTTGTGCCAGTGCAGGCGAAGTGGCAGGAGGTTGGCGGCAAGGGCATGACCGAAGCGGTGCAGGCCAAAGAAGTGAGCTCGCAAGGCGGGCTGCTGGAGATGAAGTCGCCTCCCAGCGTGGGCAGTGAGGTTGAGTTGACCAACCTGATTACAGGGGAGACGCAACGGGCGCGCGTGGTTGGAAGTCGGCGACCCAGGGGAAGCGATTCGCCGGGGGTTGCCGTCGAACTCCTGGCACCGAGCGAGACTTTTTGGGGCGTCAATTTCCAGCTGAAGAAAACCAGTGCCGAACTGGTAAGGCTGGAGCAGGCGATGAAAGCGGGCAGCGTGGACCGGCGCATCCTAATGGAATTTCGCGACGCGGTGGATTACGTTCGCAAGACGGCGTGGGCGGTGCAGGAATGGCAGGAACGCGAATTGCAAAAGCACGATCCGCAGACGCTGCTCCCCTTGATCACGACCGAGCGAATTCGTCGGGCGACACAGCTGAGCAAAGCGATCCTCGCGGACCTAGCAGCGCATGAAGTGACGCGCGAAACTACGGGCATTGGCGAATTCTTCCGCGCAGTTGAGGGGCTCTACGCGCGCGTCTCGGATTTATTCCGGGGCCAAGTCTAAGAGGACACTGATAATCAGGCGATAAGAGCGTGCGATCTCGGCATCAAGCCGCCGGCGATAGCTGCACGGACTGAACTGGCGGCACGGGGTTGCGGAGCCGGAGATGGAGCAGCCGCTGGGCTCGGTTCGGACGAGGCAGGCGCCGGCTTCAACGAGAATGGGGTGCCGCGCTTGGCATTTTCGTTGACCGTACGCTGGATATCGACCTGGCTCATGTCGACGGTGCCCTCGCCGCCGTAGCTGACCACGTAGTGCAGTTGGTGGCCCGAAAACCAGTAATCGGTGGCCGGGTACATCGTGCCGTCCTTGAGATAAAGCAGAACGGTCGGCCGCGACTCGGCGACATTGCCAGTAACGGGATTTGGATCGGGCGAGCCCTGAGTGTTCAGCTGGCTGTCGGCAGATGGCGCGAAATCGTAGTCAGAATTCGGCGAGTAAGAAGGAGCGGAATAGAGCGAGTAGTCGCCATAGCCGTAATAGCTGTTGTTGTCATTGTTGAGATAATTGTCAGACGGATAGTCGTCCGTGTAGTAAGAGAAGTCGTAGTTGTTCCAGTTCCACCAAGGATTGTAGTAGGGATAGCCCCAATAACCAGCCCAGCCCGCCGGATAACCCCAGCCCCAGCCAAGCCCCCAATACGGTCCGGGCCAGCCCCAAGCAACTCCCCAAAAGCCAGGCCAACCCCAGCCCCAACCAAAGCCTAGGCCCCAACCCCAGCCAAATCCGCCAAAACCTCCGAAACCAAAGCCACAGTTCCAGCAGCCGAAACCACGATTGAATCCGCGGCCAAACGTCCCGAAGCCGCGATTACCGAAGCCGGTGTTACCGAAACCCCGGTTCATCATGCCGCCGGTGAACCCGGGGCTGGAGGAACGGCCGAATGAGCCAGCGTTGCGTCCCGCGACTTGACTGCCGCCGAAGTGATTCGAACCGAACAGCGTGCTGCGCGCCATCCCGGCGCTCATCGTTCCGGAGCGAGCGCTATCGAAACCTCGGAAGCTTGACGCACCTGTGGAAGCGCGCATGCCAGAAGCAACGTTACTGTGGGCTGCTCCAAACGAACTCCACGATCCATTGGCAGCGCTGCGACCTGCAAAATTCGAAGAGCCCGCTCGCGCACCGCTTCCAGTTACGCGGCTAGAGTTGCCGAAGGAGTGCCATTGACCGTCAGCGATCGCATTGCGGGAACCTGCGATGCGGCCCGAGTTGCCGAAACCGCCGCGTGCGGCATTGCCAAAGCCGCCTCGGCCAGCGACGCCTGCGCCAGACCGTCCGTAGGAGCCATAACCGCCGCGATTTGCGTATCCGCCAAAGCCACGGGATGAGTAGCTGCGTGCGCCATATGCTTGGCCACCGCGGAAAGCACCGCCTCCGCTGAAGGACCGGCCGCGGGCCGCGAAGTTTCCACCGCCGCCTCGGAATGCGCCACCTCCGCCACCATGGAATCCACCACCACCTCCGCCGTGAAATCCGCCGCCACCGCCGCCGTGGCCTCCCCCACCGTGGCCCGCGAATGCCATACCGGGCACAAAAAAGGTAAGAGCAATGGCGCTGAATGACGTAAGGAGTGCGTTTCTAAGGGCGGATCGAGTCATGGCGACTACCTCCACCGAGATGGCCCGCAGCACAACAGCGGAGCTACACGCAAGGCCGCGATTCATTTTACTCCTGTTTAGATTGCATTGGCCGCATTGAGGTTGCAAGCGAACGCCTAAGTGCTCAGTTGGACGCTAGTCGAGGCGTTCAACCATGACGGCGGGGGATTTAGCTACTTTGCGAGGCGCCGATTCGAATGTAGCGGTCATCGCGGCGAGGCCTACGATGGCCGCGACAGTCCAGTAATAGGCAGGAGCTAAGGGATTGCCAGTCAGTTTAATCAACCAAGTGACGGTGTACTGCGTGGTGCCACCGAACAAGGCGACCGCGAGGGCGTAGACGACGGCGACCCCGCTGGAGCGGATGGCTGCGGGAAGCGATTCCGTGAGCCAGATCACGCTGGGGCCGGCGGCCAGATCGAGCAGCGCTGCCATGACAGCGGTGGCGCCGAGTAACGCGGCCGTCGTGTGATAGCGCGTGATCACGCGAAAAGCTGGCAAGACCGCTAAAAACAACAATGCGCCAAAGATGATCATCATAGGCTTGCGGCCGAAGCGGTCCGAAAGCGCGCCGGCTAGCAGGTCAAAGGTGACCCCGCAAAGGCCGACGACGACAGTGGCCGCAAAGGCGATGTTTGCCGGCATGTGCAGGGTCGCGATCGCATACGTAGTCATATAGCTGTCGATATAGTTGCCGATCGTCGCGCTCGCAATCAGCATCAAGCCGAGAAAAGCCAACCACAAGTAAGGCCGCAAGGAAATTCGCTGGCCGCTTTCACTCTTGGGTGCGTGGAATGTCTCAGGCAAGCTGCGCCGCAGCATCAGCCCAAAGGGCACAATCGCGGCTCCAAGAAGAAAGGCGATGCGCCATCCGAAATCCTGCAGTTGCTGCTCATTGAAAAAGCTCGCGAGCGCAAATCCTACCAGGCCGGAGATGAGCACGGACAGGTCTTGGGTCCAAAATTGGAAGGAGGTGTAGAAGCCTCGGCGCTCAGGCGGCGCCGCCTCCAACAGAAAGGCCGTCGTGGGCCCGACCTCACCGCCGAGCGCAAAACCCTGCAACAGTCGAAACAGAATTACGAGTATGGGAGCTGCGACGCCGATCGTCGAATGGGGAGGCGTGAGAGCAAGGCCCGTGATTGCAATACCCATGAGCGAGAAGGAGAGAATCATCGCGGGCTTGCGCCCCATACGATCACCCATCCGCCCGATCACCAATCCGCCGATGGGCCGCGTGATGAAGCCGAGGCCGAATGTGCCGAGCGAAGCCAGCAGGCTCGCCGATGGAGAACTGGAAGGAAAGAAGGCTCTGCCGATGTATACGGCGAAAAATGAATAGGTGAGGAAATCGTAGAACTCGAGCGCGTTGCCGACGACCACTGCCGCGATATGACGTGCCGGAACCGATGAGTGCGCGTTCGTCGCGTTTACCATAATCAGACTACTCGCTCGATTGGGCAGAATCGCCTTGAGGCGGCGAATTCTATCCTACTTTTTCGACTCAAAACGACGATTAGATTGCAGAGGCGAGCGAATGGGCAATGCGCGCGACGAGGGCGGCGCTGGCCGCGGGGTCGATGCCACGGACGTCTGTGACGAGCACAAACGGACGGGCGCCGAGGATGATGGCAGCATCGTGCTGGCCGGCTCCGCCTGGCGGGTTCGACGGATGAGCGCCCTGGACCGGAGCAACGTAACCGGCAGCGAGGCTGCCCGGCAGCGTCGAATGTGCGAGCAAACCTACCATCTGCTGGCTGGCGTCGGCGCTGACCACGTTATTTTGCGCGAGTCCCAGAAGCAGGGTCATTAGAGCTCGCGGCGTGGCAACATTTTTCAATCCCTTCGCGACAGCCTTTTTGTCGCCAAAGCCGGAGGCAAGGACCATGCCGTCTGCACCGAGGGCGTGGATGCGATCTTGAATGGACGCCAGCCCGAGCCGTTCAATCAGAAGGTCCGCAGCAATGTCGCTATTACGCGTGACCATCGCTTCGCAGAGCTGATTCAGCGTCATGAGCTGGTCTTCGCTGTGAGCTAGGCTGTCGCCGGATGTGGGATCGATGCCGTACGTACTGTCGTCCGCGACGCTGCGGAACGCGTTATGCACGGATATGGTGTCGGTGAACTTGAGCTGGCGAGCGTCGGCTTCCGCGAAAAGATCGATCATGATGGGGATTTTCATTGCCAGCGAATCGTCGAAGCCGCGGTCTGCCTGAATGAGGAGCTGCTGGCTGCCATCGAGTGAGCGGAATGCGATCGAGACGTCCGCGCCGCTTTGTTGGATCAATTGTTCCACGTCGGGCCGCGCGGAACTTTCTCCGGTGGCAGTGGCCTGAGATTCCTGCGCGGGCGCCTGTGCGGTTGCCGAGGGCACACAAGCAAGCTGTGCGAAACACAAGGCAAACGCGAAAGCCAGTAGCGGGCGAATTGGCGGCAGAGGACCCATCGAGCCTATTTTACGGCATGCGGCGGGGGTTGGAGAGTCACAGGCGGTCCCGCCCACTTGGAAAAGTTGTCCGGGCTCGGGAAGAATTTCGCTAGTACTTTTCTTGATGAGCCCGTTTCGATTCGCGGCTCAGAATGAGATTCGCGGCGCGCCCACTAAGCGGCGTGTTTGCAGGCGCTTTGCCATTCACTCAATGAACACATGAAACGGACAAAGAACCGGCAAATAGCGCTGACGGCCAAGGCATTGCCCTGCCCAGATTATGCGTCGCACGCAGCCTGAGCGGCGCACCCAGGGGGGAAAATGGGACCTATCACGAGCATGCCGGGGACACAGGCGGTCTCCGAAAAAAGACTGTGGCAAGCCGTATTGGTGAACACGATTCAGGAATGGATTTCGGGCCCTCTCCGCTCAAAACGCATTGCAGAAGAATACCTCTTCCAAGATCAGAAGGATTTTCCGATGGTGTGCGAGTCCGCGGGAATGGACGCAGGCCAGCTGCGAGCCAAGCTCAACCGGCTGCGAGCACGGCAGATATCGGGGATTAGCCTGCCGCAAGTCTCTGGCTAGGCGCGCCACCGCACGAATCATCGTTGGGCAGCTGCGAACGTGTGACTACGCAACGGAAATTTGCGCGCAAAACTTGCCCATGGCCTTGCTGATTTCCAGGTTACGCGTGTCGATGTCCAGGCTGGCGGGTAAATCGGCAACCGTGCAATTAGGAATGGCGGTTGCGTAGCGATCTGAAACCTCAGGCGGGTGCATGAGGTCGTTTCCCGGCATCAGCAGCGTCGGCATCGCCAACACCGTGAGATCCGCGGTGGATTTGAGTGGCTGAGCACCGGAAGCCATGAAACGATTCGTGGCCAGATAACTTGCCAGATCGCCGGAAGCGATCATCGCGTTGAAGATTTGTTCCATTCCGCGTTGCTGGTAGAGCGGGCGGAACGCTTCAAAACCCTCTATTCGCGCTTTCTCGATACAAGGCTCGAGCGCACGAAATATCGCCGCCTGATTTTCTGTGAGCCCTTTGTCTTCACCGGCATAGAAGGGCGATATCAGAAGCAACGCCGCGGCACGCTGCGCGCGTCGTTGCGCGAGTCGGAGCGCGACGCCCGTTCCCATCGACATGCCGCCGATAAAGGCGCGCTCGAGGCCAAGGTGCTTCATCAGGGCCTCGACATCGTCAGCGAGCCGGTCCCAAGTCAAAGGATCTCCACACCAGGATTTTCCGCTGCCGCGGAGATCAGGCGCGATCACGCGATAGCGCGTGGTGAGCGGCGCCGCGATGGGCAGCACCGCATGATGGTCGCCGCCACCACCGTGAAGCACGATGATCGCCGGGCCGCTACCATCTTCGACGGCATAGAGGCGAGCGCCCTCGCTCGCGAACCAAAATTCGCGCATCGCGAACCTCCTCTGTACGGACTTCTCCAGATTTGCGGGCCGCAAATGAAAACCCCTGGGCCGAAGCCCAGGGGTTTCGTAAATCCAATACTGGCAATTGTGAGCGGACTAGGTGCCTTCGTCCCAGGAAGCGAGGTAATGCTCCTGCTCGGGGGTGAGCTTGTCGATGTTCACGCCC
>JASHRI010000465.1 GCA_030037435.1 Candidatus Acidiferrales bacterium
ATAAGGCATTCTGCTGCCTGTGTCGTGCCGCGGCCTTTACGCACGCCCGTGCCTCCGGTAGAATTCTCGGTTTGCTCCCGCCGCTAAGGCGTCACTGAACATGCTGCGATTCGTCACCGCCGGAGAGTCACACGGGCAGGCGCTCGTCGCCTGGATCTCCGGCCTTCCTGCCGGCGTTCCCGTCGATCTCGAATTCATCGCGCGCGAGCTGCACCGCCGCCAGCTCGGCTATGGGCGCGGGGGCCGGCAACGCATCGAAAAGGACCAGGCGGACATCCTCGCCGGTGTGCGCCATGGCAAGACTATCGGCGCGCCCATCGCCTTGCGCATCGAAAATCGCGACTGGAAGAATTGGGAAAAGGCCATGCCGGTGGAGGATAGCGAAGGCGCGGAGGATGCGCAGCGCCGCCTGACCGCTCCGCGTCCTGGTCATGCTGATTTGCCCGGCGCCCAGAAGTTCAACTTTCATGACGCGCGTTATGTGCTCGAGCGCGCGTCGGCGCGCGAAACCGCTGCCCGCACCGCAGTCGGCGCGTTAGCAAAACTCCTGCTTCGCGAATTCAATGCCACCGTTTTGAGCCACACTGTCGCCGTGGGCCACGTGTGCCTTGAGCGGCCCGCGACGTGGGGCGAAATTGTGTCCATCTGCGATAGTCTCGACTCCCCGCTTCGTTGCGTCGATCCTTCGACGGAAGCGAAAATGAAAGCTGAGGTGGATCACGTCTTGCGCGCGGGCGACTCGGTGGGCGGGATTTTCGAAGTCGTTGCCCGCGGCATCCCGCCCGGCCTCGGCACGCACGTTCAGTGGGACGAAAAGCTCGATGCGAAGCTCGCTCGCGCGATCATGTCGATCCAGGCCGTGAAGGCCGTTGAGATTGGCCCTGGCGTCTCGAATTCGGGCAGCTACGGATCTGAAGTGCAAGACGAGATCCGTTACGATCGCGACCGCAAGCGTTTTGTCCACGCATCAAATCGTGCCGGCGGGCTCGAAGGCGGCATCACCAACGGGGAGGACGTGGTCATGCGAGGCTATCTAAAGCCTATCTCGACCCTTCGCCGTGCACTCCTTACCGCGGATTTGAACACAAAGGAAGAGGTGAAAGCCGCCTACGAGCGCTCCGATGTTTGCGTCGTGCCCGCCGGCGGAGTTGCCGGCGAGGCCATGGTGGCGCTCACCCTTGCCGGAGCGTTCCTTGAAAAATTTGGCGGCGATTCACTGGGCGAAGTGCGCCGCAATTTCGACGGCTATCAACGGCAGTTGGACAATTTCTAGAGAGGATTCGCGGAGCCCATGATCCATCCTATTGTGAAATACGGCGACCCGGTGCTTGAATCCATCTCTCAGCCGATCGAGGAATTCGACGGTGAATTCCAGAAGCTGGTCGACGACATGTTCGAATCCATGTATGCGGCGCAAGGCGTGGGTCTTGCCGCCCCGCAAATTGGCATCAGCCGCCGCGTCGCGGTGATCGACGTTACCAGCGGCAAGAACCCCGAGGCCAAAATCGTTTGCGCCAACCCCGAAATTCTTCACACCGAGGGCGAACAGCGCGAAGAGGAAGGCTGCCTTTCAATTCCAGGTTTTCGAGGACAGGTTCTGCGTCCGCAATTTGTCACTATCCGCGCTCAGGACGCTGCCGGCAAAGAATTCGAAATGCGCGGGGAAGGCCTGCTGGCCCGCGCCTTCTGCCACGAGATCGATCACCTCAACGGCACGCTTTTCATCATGCATCTCAGCCTTCTGAAGCGTGATCTGATCAAACGAAAGATTCGCAAGCTGAAAAAAGCCGGCGGGTGGTAGGCCCTCCGTGGCGCTGCGCATCGTTTTCTGCGGCACTCCTGCCTTCGCTGTGCCCTCGCTCGACCACCTGCTTGCCGAGCCGGAATTTCGCGTTGAGGCGGTTGTCACGCAGCCGGACCGGCCGCGTGGTCGCGGCCGCGAAATCGCGGCATCACCTGTAAAGGAAACCGCCGCTGCCGCAGGCATTGCCGTTTATCAGCCTGAAAAAATCAAATCAGACGACGCATTCGACTACTTCAAGAGCCTGGCCCCGGACGCCGTCGTGATCATCGCCTACGGCCAGATCATCCCGGCGCGCTTGCTTGAGATTCCCCGCCTCGGCTGGATCAACGTTCACGCTTCGCTCTTGCCCAAATATCGCGGCGCCGCACCCATCAATTGGGCGATCATCAACGGCGAGCAGACCACCGGCCTTTCCACCATGCGAATCGACGCTGGCCTCGACACGGGGCCAGTTCTACTGAAACGGCAAATCCCAATCGCCGCCGAAGAAACCGCTCCACAGCTCACGTCGCGACTGGCCGAAGCCAGTGCGCCGCTCATCGCCGAAACCCTTCGCAAGCTTGCGCGCGGCGAAATCACGCCTGCGCCGCAAGACAATTCGCAGGCGACGTTCGCGCGGCCTCTAAAAAAAGACGACGGCCGCCTCGATTGGTCGCTTTCCGCCACGCAAATCTACAATCGCATTCGCGGCCTCGAGCCATGGCCCGGCGCATTCACGCACTTTCGCGGCAAAATGTGCCACGTCTGGGGACAGCCGGCGCAAGCGCCCGGCGCCCCTTCGGCCAGTCCAGGAGCAATTCATTCCGCCGGTGGAGAGATATTCGTTATTTGCGGCGCTGGCACAGCATTGCGCCTGGACCTTGTGAAACTTGAGGGCCGCAAGCGCGTCACCGCCCGCGAATTCGCAAGCGGTATGCACCTCACGGCCACCGATCGATTTGAATGATTCGCGCTGAGCGCGCCGAGCCTCCGCACTCGGCGCAGGCGCTATGTCTTCGGCGTGAGCTTCAGCACCGATCCCCCGTCAGTCAGCAGGTAGATCGCGCCGTCCGGTCCTTGGCGCACATCTCGAATCCGTTGCCCCAAGTTCGTCAGCAAATGCTCCTCGGCCACCACGTGATCGCCATCCAGCACCAGCCGGATCAAGCACTTCCCAACGAGCGATCCCACAAACAGGTTGCCTTTCCACTCCGGAAACATGTCGCCCGTGTAAAACAGCGCGCTCGAAGGTGCGATGTCCGGGTACCAAAAATAAACCGGCTGATCGACGCCTTCCTTTGCATGCGCCCCGGTTCCCACCAGCGCGCCCGAGTATTGCCGGCCGTAGCTCACGTTCGGCCAGCCGTCGTTGCTGCCCGGCCGGATGATTAGAACTCTATCTCCGCCGAGCGGCCCATGTTCCACCACCCAAAGCTGCCCCGTCGCCGGATTGATCGCCGCACCGTCCGGATCGCGCAATCCATACGAGAAAGTCTCGGGCAGCACCGTCGCCACGCCCATGAACGGATTGTCTTTCGGAATCGTTCCATCAGGATTGATGCGCGCCACGCGTCCTGTGAAATTGCGCAGCACGTCGGGATCGTTGATCTCGTGATCCGTGGCATCCATCTTCGAATCGTAAAATCGGAAACGGTCGGCTCCCGTGATGTACATCGTGCCATCGGGAGCAAACACGATCCGCCGATCGACGCCCTCGAGTATCGTCTGTACGTCTTCAAGTCTTTTCTCATCCTCGCTCAAGCGTGCCTTCGCTACTCGCTCCGTTCCAATCGAGTGCGTGCGGCGCTCGGCCAGCGGCAAATCGGTAACGCGCGCGTAGAAGTAATCATTCGGCCAGACGGCCGGATCTTCGCCCTCCGGAGGCGCAAAATATGTGAAATAAATCACCCGGTTCTCGGAGAAATGAGGATCGAGCTCCACATCGTGCAGCGATTGCGCCGCCACCACCTTCACGCCCGGCACTCCCGCGATCGGCGCTGAATAGACGCCGTTCATCTGCGCGACGCGCATCGTGCCGTTTCGCTCGGTCAGCAGCAGCTTCCCGTCCGGCAGGAATGCAAAAGTCCACGGGCTGCTCAGCCTCTGCACCAGCGTCTCGACCTTGAATGCCGGCGACGGCTTGTTCGGCGCGGGCGCGTTCGTTTGTCCGGGAAACGCAGGCTTCGGCGCAGGGAAATCCGTCGCCTTCACCGGTGCCTGCGCATGCACTGTTGCTGCCATCATCGCCACCGACACGGCGAGGCCGAACGCAATGCTCCAAATTTTCATGGGAACCTCTCGCGAGAAAAATCCAGTGCATCTTACCCGCAGCCACTAGACCCTGCAACCGCCGCTCGGATCGGGCTCCTCTACGCTAATGCAGCTGGCGTGTGGTTTCATCCCCTGCTCCGCGACTTCGCATTTCAGCCCGCTATGTGGTTTCATGGAATCTCATGCCCGTCAGTGTTGCCAGGAAGATCGCCTTCGAAACGCTTCGCCGCGTCGAGTCCGAGGGAGCCTATGCTACGGACGTTCTTCACGCCGAGCTCGACTCGGGCGTTCAGCCCGCTGACGCCGCACTGGCCACGGAACTGACCCTCGGCGTTCTCCGCTGGCGTCGCCTTCTCGACTTTCTCATCGAGCGCCATTTCAAAAAGCCGCTCGACCGTCTCGATCTTGCGGTTCTCCTCACGCTGCGCCTCGGGCTTTATCAGCTTCGCTTCCTCGAAAGAATTCCGCCGCGCGCCTCTGTCCACGAATCGGTTGAGATGGTGAAAGCCGCGCGCAAGACGTCCGCGGCCACACTCGTCAACGCAATCCTTCGCCGTTCTGCGGCTGAACTGGCCTCGCCGGTCGCCAAATTCCTTCCGCCCGGTCTTCCACCAGCCGAGCGCCTCGGCATTCTCTACTCTCATCCCACGTGGCTCGTCGAACGCTGGCTCGCACGCCTCGACGAACCTCGCACCATCGCCTTGCTTGAGGCCAACAATCGCGCCCCGCGTCTCACCTGCGCCGTTCATGATCTCGGGCAGCGCGCGGAAATCATCCGCTCTCTCGAAGACGCCGGACTACACGTCGCGCCCGGCCTTTTGCTCGAGGCCGCCTTCGCCGTCTCCGGCGGAAGCCCCACTCGAACCGATGCATTCCGCTCCGGCCAAATCTCCATACAGGACGAAGCCTCGCAAGCAATCCCCGTGCTTCTGGGTGTTCGCTCTGGTCACCGAGTTCTCGATCTCTGCGCCGCGCCGGGAGGAAAAACGTCCGCGCTCGTTCGCGCCGCCGCCCCCGGCGGTCTCGTCGTCGCCGCAGACCGTCACGATCACCGGCTCCGCGCCATGCAATCGCAATTCGCGCGCCTCGGCCTTTCTGGCGCCAGCCCGGTGGAACTCGACGCCACGCGCCCGCTGCCCTTCGGAGCCGTTTTCGATCGCATTCTTCTTGATGCGCCCTGCTCCGGCACCGGCACTCTCGCGCGCCACCCCGAAATTCGTTGGCGGCTCAAACCTGAGCAACTCGCTGAATTTCACTCGTTGCAGTCGACGATTCTTCGCACGGCGCTCGCTCAGCTCGCTCCGGGAGGCCGTCTCGTCTATTCCACATGTTCCATCGAGCCTGAGGAAAATGAACACGTCGCTGCCAGCGTGTTCCGCGGCCCTTCGCTCGATGGCTCTTCCTATCGCCGCCTGCGCGCTATCGAGGCCGCACCGCTCCTCGCCATGCGCCTGGCCCCTGGAGTCGATGTGGCCGCCATCTTTTCTCAGGATGGCACTTTCCACACCTCGCCTGCAGCTCAGCTCACTGACGGCTTCTTCGCCGTCATTCTTGAAAGATCCTAGCCCATCTTCCCTCTGAATCTAAAAGACATACGTGGCAGCCAAATGCTACTAGTAAAGTTTACTTGACATCAAGCGCCAAATGTGTCAAGTTTACTTGACACCAAATCAACCATGCATTCAGGAGGACGTCGTGAGCCAAGCTCAACAGCGCCTTAGGCGACGAGCCATTCCGGTCTTGGTTTGCTATTTCGTGTTTTTTTTCGCCGTGTGGTGGCTCTTCGAGCATCACCGCGTGCACGGCGCATTCGCCTTCGTGCTGGCGGCGATTCCTGCATTGCCCCTAATTGGCGCGATCATCCTGATTGGACGCTACCTTCATGAGGAAACGGACGAATTCAAGCGCGCCGTGATGGTCGAGGCGATTCTCTGGGGCGCTGGCCTCACGATGGTGGTCACCACGTTGTGGGGCTTTATCGAGCTGTTCAATCCAATCCTTCGGCTGAGCGCGATTTGGGTGTTCACCGTTTTCTGCGTAATGGTAGTGATTTCCAAGTTTCTCGTCCGGCGCAGGTATCAGTGAAGAACCGCTTGCGAGAGTTGCGCGCCGAGCGCGGCTGGAGCCAGGCAGACCTTGCTCAAAGGCTCGAGGTTTCGCGGCAAAGCGTGAACGCCATCGAAACAGGCAAATTCGATCCCAGCCTTCCCCTGGCGTTCCGGCTCGCCCGACTGTTTGAGACGAGGATTGAATCGATCTTTTTGGATGGAAGTGAAACGCCGGATCAGGAAAAAACTCAAATCGAAAGGAATTCGACATGAAATCCAGGAACAGGCAGGCTCGAACGCTCGTGGCCCCGGCGGCAGCGCTCGCCGTGCTCTGTGAGCAGCACGCGCGAGTAGCAGCAGCGCTTGGTGTCTCGGAAAATGCCTATCTCGCGGCGATGTTTCTTTTGGAGCTGGCGCTGGTCGTCCGGATGTTCATCGTCGGGCGTCGCAACTGCCGCTCGGCTTCATCGACCACTGAATAGCACCGAAGGCCCTCCGCACATCCTGCACATCGCGGAGTGTCTTCCTTGCGCGTGCGTCATTTCTCCGCGTCCTTCTTGAGTTCTCTGTAGAGCCACGCGCGTGCGGTCGTCCATTCCCGCTTCACTGTAGCCGCTGAAATGCCCATAACGACCGCAGTCTCCTCGATCGAGAGTCCTCCAAAAAACCGCAATTCGATCACCTGACTTTGTTGCGCGTCCAGGGCAACGAGCTTTTCGAGTGCCTGATCCAGCGCGACGAGATCGATTTCCGCCTTCTGCGCCGCGATGAGTTCAGGATCGAGCGCGAGCTTGGGAACTCCGGCACCGCGCTTGGCAGCCATGCGATTGCGCGCATGATCTACCAAGATATGCCGCATCATTCGCGCCGCCACGCCAAAAAAATGCGCTCGGTTCTGCCATTGCGGTGCTTTCTTGCCAACCAGCCGCAGATACGCCTCGTTGACCAAGGCAGCGCTTTGCAGGGTGTGATCGGGTCGCTCGCGCCGCAGATGATGGCGCGCCAGCTTCCGTAATTCGTCGTAAACCACGGGGATCAGCGCGTCCCGCGCCTCCTCGTTGCCTTGGCCCCAATCGGCGAGCAGCTTATTGATTTGCGTGGACACGTCCGCGCGCATATTTCCCTCCGCTGCCAGACGATTTTGAACTTTGGCGAGAAGGTAACGTCCCGGGCGGACAAAGTCAATTTGCCCTCCGGCAGTTCCAGCAGGCTTGCGCACCTGCACCCTATCCGCCCCCGCCCAAAAATCTTCGCCGGCCTGAGCCGATTTGCCGCCCGTTTTCGCTTATAGGGTAACGGCAGGGTGCGCACTCCGGCAGCCGCTGTGAGCGTATCTAGCCAAAGACAAGACGAGAGGAGAGTCGCGATGAAATTCAGCACGGTAAGAAAAGAAACACCGAATGGTCCGGGTGCCACTCTCGCGCTGACATGCGGGCGATTGACCGCTGTTGCCGCATTGTTAGTCGTCGGGCTGTTGTTCGCCGCCACGGGCGCCAAGGCCGGCTGCGGCCTGCCTTACAAAGCGGGAGCTGCTGTCCTAATTCCCCCCGCCGGTCCCCAAGCTCAGGCAGCTGATTCCTGGAACGACCAAGATGGCAACGATTCGAATGCGCCTGCCAGCATCGTAGGTTTGTGGTACCTGGTTTACACCGGAACGTACACTTCCAACGGCGCCTATTTGCCTGTCCCTTCGCCGGCCCCTCCAGGTGGATTTCCGTTCATCCAGTCCTATAAGACCTGGCACGCCGATGGAACAGAGTGGGAAAACGCTTTTCTGAATCCCGACGGCGGAAATGTCTGCTTCGGCGTCTGGAAGGACTTGGGCCACGGCACGGTCAAGCTGCACCATATCGGCCTGATGTTCTCGGGCACGGCCACCATGCCCCCATTTCAGTCCAACGTCTTCACCGTCGACGAAACCGATACGGTCTCACGCGACGGCAAAACCTACACAGGTTTCTTCGATTTCAAACTCTTCGGTCCCACCGACGTCTTCGGCACCGGCACTCCGTTACAAGAGATCAAGGGAACAACGGCCGGTACTCGCATCACCGTCGATTGATCGACTAAATTGAAGGGATTCTTTGTGCGAGGCACGTTTTGCTCACCCCGGGATGGCGGAAGCGGATCGAGCTGGTCCGTCTTCCGCCATCGCTTTCTCGAACAGTCGAATTGAAACTGATGTGGGAGTAAAGATTCTTTCCGCCGATTATTTGTTTTGCGACGGGACCAGTCGTTTTAATTCCTCGCTCCAGTTCAGCACAACATTAATCTGCGTCGGCGCCGCCTGAGTCTGCTCGACAGGCTTGAGCATCAAGAATCGCTGCCCGTCCGGCGAAACGTCATAGTTGGCCCGCACGTAACCGCCAACGGTGGCGAGGTAGTTTCCCTTGAATAGCTCTCGCGGCTTTCCCGCTGAAAAGCCGCTATGAGTACTCACATCCACCGCCATCATCTTGTTCCCTTCGCGATAGAACAGCTCGCGCCCGTTGCGGTTCCATTGCGGCTCATTCCCGCCATCGGTTGACACCTGCCATTTGCCGCCGGGGCCGGGATAGGCCTGCACATAAATCTCGCGCCGGCCCGATTCTTCTGAAGCATAAGCCAGCCAGTGGCCGTCGGGAGAAAATTGAGGCCCACCATCGGCGGCACGCGACTCCTGCAAAAGCTCGGTCTTGCCATCCCGCACGTGGAGCACCCAGAACTCAGACGCTTTCGTGGGATAGAGTTTCACGTATGTTAGCAATTGTCCGTCTGGGGACCAAGAATATGGGATTGGCAGAACATCGACCGTCGCATTCGCTGCGCCACTCGTCAGGCGCTCGACATTGCCATTGCCGTCCGCCAACTTCCAGAAAATTTGTGTCGGGCCTTCCCGGTTCGACATGAAAGCGATTCGCTTGCCGTCGGGCGTCCAAACTCCATGTCGGTTGATGCCGCCGAAGGTGAACGGTGTGACCGTGTCTCGCGAGAGATCGTACAGCCATACCTGTATGTCATCCACGGTCCCAATGACATCCATTACGATTCGCCGCCCGTCCGGCGAAATCCTCGGCTGATAGTAATTGCGCGGCGGAATATTCAGAACTTGCTCTTGGCCATTGCGGCTCACCCACACCGGCCTGTATCCCAGACCGATCGATCCCCCGGAAACGTAAACCAGCGAGCCACTATCCGAAACGCTATATTGAGCCCCTGACGTGATTTGTAGAACGTTCTGCACCGCGGGTACGGCCGCGCCAGAAATCTCCAAACGATTCGCGTCAAATGGCGCAGCCATCAGATTGCCGGCTTGCACGTAAATCAGGTGCCCCGAGGGCAGGTAGCGCGGCATATATCCGGTTTGTCCGCGAACCAGATCGCGCCGCTCGCCGGAATCGATCCGCTCGACGGCAATCGCCGCCGAATTTGCCGTCTGGCCCGCGAAGAGCACGGCTTTGCCATCCGGCAGGAATTCGGGCCCCGTATGGATGGTTTCCCCGGCCTCGAAATGAGTCAATGGTTGCGGAATGCCTCCTGCGTCGGATACCTGCTGCAATGCCGATGCGTACGCCGTGAACGCAATCATGTGCTCGGCGGACCAAGTGCCGCCGGACGTGTTCACGGCCACATCTGCAACGGTCTGTGCCAGTCCCCCTTTCACCGAAACCTTTCGCAGCTTTTCCCCGGCGAAAAAGCCCAGCCATTGGCCGTCAGGCGAGAAAAACGGATCGACCGCTCCCTGTGTGTCCTCGACTGGCTTCGCATCCACGCCATCCATTGGCCGCAAATAAATCTGTTGTGGTCCGCTCCCATTCGTCGCCACGTAAGCGAGCTGAGTGCCGTCGGCGGAAAGTGCCAGGGCGGGCTGAGCCAATCCCGCGAGCTGCTGTCCGGGCGGGAGTGTGATCGTGAACCGGGTCACCGCTTTCGATGCCGCAGGCGGAGAAGGCTTGAACATCCAAACAGCTGCGCCGGCGATTATCACGGCCAGAAATCCCAGCACCCAGGGAGCTGCACGTCGCCAGAGCGGCGCGCGGGCTGCCGCAGCACCCGCCGTTGCCGGGTCCGGCGCTCCGGAGAGCACTTCGTCGAGCGCGATGCGTGCGTCGCCGATCGCTTGCAACCGTTGCCTTGGCTCTTTCTGCAAGCATCTCTGCAACAGCACTCGTACGCGAATCGGAGTAGCAGCAGGAAGCTCCGACCAATCCGGCTCTGCTCGAATCACCGCCGCCAGCGTGTCCGTCACTGTCTCGCCGCCAAACGCCCTCTCCCCCGTCAGCATTTCGTACAACACGCACCCAAAAGCCCAAATGTCCGCCCGGCGGTCCACCGGCTTCGCTTTCGCCTGCTCTGGCGACATGTACGCCGCCGTGCCGAGTAATGTCCCTGCCCTCGTCGCCATCTCACTGATGGTTGGTGATTGCGCGATATCCGTCGTCGAGTCTCCGCCCTCCAGCAGGTTCTCCATGCGATGCAGAAGATCGCTCACATGCAAGCTCTCGGTGGATGGCCCGTTCGCTTCGATCGCTTTCGCCAATCCGAAATCGAGCACCTTCACCGCATCGTCGCGCGACACTTTCACGTTCGCCGGTTTCAAATCCCGGTGGACGATTCCCCTTTCGTGCGCATACTCGAGTCCTTCGCAAATCTGCTTCGCGATCCGCAGCGCTTCATCAACGGGAATCGGTCCCTGCCTGATCCGATCCGCCAGCGTCGGCCCTTCGACCAACTCCATTACCAGGGCATGTGCGCCGCCCGAGTCTTCGAGTCCGTAAATCGCCGCAATGTTGGGGTGATTCAGAGAGGCAAG
>JASHRI010000466.1 GCA_030037435.1 Candidatus Acidiferrales bacterium
CGTCGCTAATGTCGTCGGGCAAGCGCAGCTTTTCGCGGTTTTCCGGCGAAGCCATCATTTTTTCCACGGCTGAGGCCAGCACCGAGGCGGGAAGCGGCATCGAGCCGAGTTTCCCCGCCACAGGCTCGAAATCGAGATAGCCGTCCTTGGCTGCTACGTGGCCGTCGAGTTCGAGCGAGACGTCCTTCCCGTGGAGGTTGTAAACCACGTAGGCCTTTACGAGATCGCCATCCATATCGACCTTGACGTCTTTCACGTCGGATTGAATGTCCTCAATTGTTGGCTGGTCCGTCGCGTCATCCGGCGATGTGGAGGCGACGCTTGGATCCGCGGAAGGGCTAGAGCTGGACGTCGATGGGACGATATTGGCTGGGCCCTGGGAGCCGGTCGAATTCGAAGGCTGTGCTTCAGATGAATGCGGCATGTTCTGGGTCAGATAAGAGTTCAGCTCGGTGCTGTTCAGTTGGACCTGCGCCGGCCGGCCTTCGGCCTTGGCCTGATCGGCGGCGGAGAATTTCAATTCGGCGCGGGTGGCGGCACCGGGGTCGTAGGGGACGTCGGGGGGCGGTGATTTCCGCAGGATTAAGCCCAACGTGAAAGCTACGCTGGCGATGCCGACCAAACTCAGAATGCGATAGATCTTCCGATATGCCGACGGATTGGGCATGGGCTTCCTCGAATAAAAGTCTATCAGCGGAATGCGGCTGCCTTTCGTAGTGCGCTCCGGCTACGTGGCGAATGTTCCACTGTACGAAAGTACAGTAACGGCCTCTTTTCGTCTTCGTCCAAGGTTCATCCTTGCCAAAGCCGCTTTTGTTTCCACGCGGTTAATAGCGCAGAGGCACGCTTCGGAACACCCTAAATTGACGGCTTACGTAGGGTGACTTACGTTGTGTTTATAGGCCGCATTCATCCGTATCGAACCAGCAAAGCACAAGAATTTTGCACATAAGGGACGAAGAGACGTGTCTAACGAAATTTGGCAAACGTGGCACAGCAAGGCAACCTCGCCGAGGGTCGCGGGCGCCCTGGCGCTGCTGCTGATGCTGCTGATTGCGCCGACGCTTCGCGGGCAGTCACCAGCGCAAGCGGACGCACAATCGAATGCGCAAACGGACGCAATCGAGCCGGAGTCGATCAGCCCGGTGCCGGTGTTCACCATGGGCACCGGGTTTATCACACAATTTGAGGGTGGAACGCCGAATCTCGATCCGCTGATTTCGCCGATATTTCTAATACCGCTGGGACAGAACTGGCTGATCGAATCGCGCGACACATTTGAGTCCGATCTTGCGCCAGTGCCCGGAGAGCCCGGTTACAAGGGCGTACTCGACAAAGAAGTGGACTACCTGCAGGTCGATTACATCGCGAACCCATATTTGACTGTGACGGTAGGCAGATACCTGACGCCTTTCGGAATTTTCAACGAGCGACTATATCCGATCTGGATCCGCGACTTGCAAAGCGATCCCCTGATTCTGCCGATCGCAACCGGACCGAGCGGAGCGGGAACGGGAGCGATGCTGCGAGGCGGGTTTGATGCCGCGCCGGGAATCGAGATCAATTACGCGACGTATTTCTCGACGCTGAGCACGATTAATCGAATCGATTCCGACCGCGCCGCCGGAATGCGCGCAGGAATTTACCTGCCGGGGCCGCGGCTGGAAGTCGGAGGATCGTTCCAACACCTGCTACAGGACGATCGTTCGAACGCATTTGGCTTTCATTTCGCGTGGCAACCCACGCCCTTGCCGCTCGATATTCGTGCTGAATACGCGCGATCGCACAACGGGAGCGGCTACTGGATTGAGACCGCGTATCGATTGAGCCAAGCGCCGGTTTGGACGAGCGCGCTAAGGCACGTGCAGGTGGTTGGGCGCATGCAGCAGTTCTATACGGGTACGGTGGTTGATCCCGATTTGCCGACGGTGAACACAAACATGTTCGAGTTCGGCCTGAACTATTACTTTCGCGACGATTTCCGATTCGTGAGCAGTTACGGGCGGCAGTTCGCGTTTCAGGGAAACCAAAACGTCTGGACGCTTGGGCTGACATATCGCCTGGCAATGCCGCTGGGAGACGGAGACATGCAATGACGCTGCGTGGCGGATTACTTGCGGGGATTTTAATTGCGGCGACTGCGCTGCTTGCAATTTCCGGCGGCGTGACGGCTCAAGATGGTGGGAGCGCGGCGCATAGCGTGAACGTTGCGAACGCGGCGCTTACTGCTCCGGCGGCAAAAGCGGCAAGCGCAGCCGCGAACTCCAATGCCGCGGTCAAGTCTCCGGTTGCAGCCGCCGCGAAGCCGCAGGACGATGAGAGCCTTACGATCGAGGGCGAAAAACGATTTCATGCCAACTGCGGCCGCTGCCATCAGGCACCGCAGAAATTTCCGCCTCGAATGATGGCCACAATCGTGCGGCACATGCGAGTGCGCGCCACGATTACGGACGACGATATGAGGCTGATACTGCGGTACATGACGCAATAGGGATCATTTGTGCTATCCCGTTACAAGCCTTTCGACAACAATTCGTTGGCGCTGGGCCGCATCGTCATCGCCGCGCTATCTGTCGCGTTTCTGGCGAGTTTCACGCCGCAAGCGTCGTCACCACAAACGTCGCCGGTGATCGAGGTGCTGGCAGACCACGACAGCCGTTTCAAAATGGCGGGGCAAAGAATTCCGTCGATTACAGTTCATGCGGGAGAAATGGTGACTCTGCGAATCACCGCCATCAAGGCTAAGAACCGAAACCGCGACGGCTCGATCCATGGGTTCGCGCTTCTGCGTGCGAAGGATCGGTCGCACGTGCCCGGATGGGATTTTCTGCTCAGACCTGGCGTGCAGGAAATTATGGAGAAGGCACCGGAGGCGGGCGAATACGTGGTGGTTTGCACGGTGATTTGCAGCGACGATCACGACGGAATGAACATGAAATTTACGGTATTGCCGTAGGTGCGGGCCTGCGGCGCGTGCCATATCAACTCGCGATAGCGACCACAACGCGAAATCCAGCGGCGAATCAGTCGCCGGTAGACATAACGTACGCATACATAGAGGAGAGCAGCTATGAAAGCACGGGGGTGGTGGATATTTTGCATAGCGGTGTTGCTGGCGCTGACGGTGGGACTCGGTTATCTGGCGGCCGACGAGCGGGCGGAAACGTTTACCGGTGAAATCGGAGACTCGCAGTGCGCGCTGAACGTGCACTCGCTGAGCCGCTCCCATACGGAGATGCTGAAGAAGAAATCGATCGGAACCACAGCGGCCGACTGCACGCGCTACTGCGTGAAATATTTGGGCGGAGTCTTCGTGCTGCAGGTAAAGGACAAGGTGTACAAGCTCGACAAGCAAGAACTCGCCGACCAATACGCCGGGCAAAAGGTGAAGCTGACCGGAGTGCTGGATAGACAGGCGAACACCATCGCTGTGCGCTCCATCGACCCGGTGAAGTAACGCCGCGAAAAAGACCACGATACGCTGTTTGTGCGGCGATCCGCGCTGGCGGTCTACGCTCTTACGGCTGCGCGTTGCACAGCCCGCTACGGCGAATTCAACCCGCATTGAAAATCGGCGGAGCGTCCCGTATGCTTGTTTCCTTCCATGAAGATTGGACTCGCGCAGTTCGATCCAACCGTCGGTGACTTCGAGGGGAATCGTGCTCGTATCCTGGAATTCGCGCGCGCGGCCCAGAAGGCCGGCGCAGATCTGGCCGTGTTTTCAGAGCTGTGCATTTGCGGATATCCGCCCCAGGACCTGATCGAGCGACCTGCGTTTGCTGCGCGCAATCTGAGCGAATTGAAGCTGCTGGCTCGCGAGATTCCGCTTCCGTCGATCGTCGGCTTTGTGGGTAAAGCGCCGGACAACACCGGCAAACCAGTGTCGAATTCGGCGGCGCTGATTTGCGGTGGCAAAATCGCGTTCGAGCAGCGCAAAGTGCTGCTGCCGACGTACGACGTGTTCGACGAGAGCCGCTATTTTCAACCGGCGACCACGCAATCCACGTTCGTGCTAGGCGAGGAAACCCTGGGCATCACGATTTGCGAAGACATATGGAACGATAAGAACTTCTGGGCGCAGCGGCTGTATGAGCGGGATCCAGTGGGCGAGATCGTGGCGAAGGGAAGCACGATCGTGCTGAATCTCTCTTCGTCGCCGTACACGATCGGCAAGCGCAGCTTGCGATTCGACATGCTGCGGGCGACGGCTCGGAGC
>JASHRI010000467.1 GCA_030037435.1 Candidatus Acidiferrales bacterium
GTCCTGCTCGAATCCGCCTGGTTCGATCCCATCTCCGTCCGCCGCACTTCCAAGTCGCTTGGCTTGCGCAGCGAAGCCTCCTATCGCTTCGAGCGCGGCGCCGATCCGGAAATGGCGGAAACGGCTTCGCGCCGCGCCGCCGAGCTGATCCAGCAAGTTGCGGGCGGCGAAATTCTGGCTGGTGTGATCGACGTCTATCCGCGCCGCGAGCCACCGCTCGTAATCGCGCTCTCTCGCAAAGAACTGCTTCGCGTGATGGGCGCGGACGTGCCCGACCGAGACATCACCGAAGTTCTCACCGCACTTGGATTCGAGCCTTCGCGCCAAGGCGATGGCCCGCAGGCGGTATGGAACTGCCGCCAACCTTCGTGGCGGCGCGACGTGACACGCGCGATTGACTTGATTGAAGAGGTCGCGCGTCACCATGGATATGACAAATTTCCGCCGCGCCTGCCGCCGGCGAAGCAACCCGCGCACCGTTTACCGCATGCCGAGGCGATGGACCGCCTGCGCGAGCGAATCGTCGCGCTCGGCTACCAGGAAATCGTCGAAATTCCACTTGTCAACGCCGCGCACGATGCGCTGTTCCGCTCGGAAAGCACGGTGCCGGCGACGATCGGGAATCCGCTCGCCGAAGATGCGTCGATCATGCGCTCGAATGGCGTCGTCAGCATGCTCAACGCTGTCGCCTGGAACTTGAATCACGGCCAGCGCAATCTGCGCCTG
The DNA here is from genome assembly GCA_030037435.1 of Candidatus Acidiferrales bacterium. Taxonomy (GTDB): domain Bacteria; phylum Acidobacteriota; class Terriglobia; order Acidiferrales; family UBA7541; genus Palsa-295. The sequence goes on from JASHRI010000467.1 coordinate 727, forward strand.
TTCGAAATCGGCAAGACTTACGAACTGCGCGACGGCGAACCGGTTGAAAGACCGGTGCTGACCCTCGGCGCCACTGGCCTCGCCTCCGAAAAAACGATCCACGGTGCCGCTCGCGAATTCACCTTCGCCGATCTGAAAGGCGATCTCGATTGCATCGCCGGTCTCGTCTTCCGCGGTCTCAATTGGAATAAGGGAACCGTTGAATGGCTGAATCCTGCACGCACCGCGACAATAGCGGCGACGGGCCTTACGTTTTTCGGCTCCGAGGGCCAGCCCAGTTGGGCGATGACCTCGGGCATGATGAAGCGCGGAGGCTGGCCCATCGGCCACGCGGGGCAAATTTCGCGAAAGATAGCCGACCAACTCAAACTGCGCCAGGATGTTTTCGTGGCGGAGCTGCAGATTGAGCCATTGCTTGCGGGAATCGAACTCGCCGAGCAGAAGCTAAAATTTCAGCCGATTCCTCGATTCCCTGCGGTCGAGCGCGATTTTTCTCTGGTGCTCGCCGACGGCGTGAAATTCGCGCAGGTCGCAGGAGCGATTCGCGGCTTGGACATCGCGGAGTTGCAGAGCGTCGAGCCGCTCGACCTGTTTCGCGGCGGCCAAGTCCCATCCGGAAAGCATTCGCTAATGATCCGCGCCACGTTCCAAAGCGCAGAAGCCACGCTCACTGATGCGCAGATTGCGGAATTTTCCGCCCGCATCATCGCGGCGCTCGAAAAGGAACTCGGCGCGGTCCTCCGCGCAAGCTAGCCGGGCGATTTCTGTCGAAAGGCCGTTGCGCGTCCCGCGGGAATGGCCGACAATGGCGCCACACCAGCCCATCGAGCGGTCGGGAGAGAAATGTGAGAATCGAAATCTACGACCAGAGCTATAACGTGCACGGAGAGGACGAGGAGCATCTGAAGGAACTCGCCGCCTACGTCGACACCAAGATGCGCGAAGTGGCCGAGGCGACGCGTATGGTCGACTCGCTGAAAGTCGCCGTGCTCGCGGCGCTGAATATGGCCGACGAGCTCTTCGCGATGCGCCAGCGCCAATCCGAGATCGAAGGCCCGCTGCGCAAACGTGTCGAAAAATGCGTCGCAATGGTCGAAAAGGCGCTCGAGCAGTCGAACTGATTTCCTCCAGGCAAATTGGTCAGTATTTTGAATCGCCGTGCGGCCGCTATCGTGCCAGCGGCATCGAAATCGCAAAACGTAACTTCGCAGCCACCCCCTGTGAAACAACCCATTGGAGCAATTCCAACATCTGCTATATGATCCGGAAGGTCGACCCCGGTGGACCTCGATATTCGTGGGTAATCAAAGGCCAATTCGCTGCGTAGTTCTGGCGCTGCTGTTGATGGCGCTGCTCACGGTCGCCACGACGGCCGTTAACGTGTGGCATCATCACACCGATAACACTGAATCTACCTGCCCGATTTGCCATCTGAGCCATCAGCCAATGGAACGTTCGATCCCGGTGGATCGCGCGCCCGCTCTAGCTCTGCTGGGCGCCCAACCCGAACCTCAAGAACCCGAGCTCGCGCCTGCACCAATCACCCCGCGCAAGCCGGCCCGCGCTCCTCCCCTCGCCTAACTTCCCGGCATTCCTGTGCCTTCGCGGCACACCGATTCACACATTCGTTTCACCTATTGAGGGCTGAACGCCTATGCGCCTACATGGTGTGCGGTTCACATTGCTAATTCTTGTAGTTTCTGCGAGCGGCGCCCTGTGCGCTTCGCGAGCGTCGGCGCAAGCTCAAGCGCCAACGCCACCTCCTGCACCGGCGACACCTGCTCCAGGGCAGGGTCCGGTGAAGATCACGCTGGACGATGCCATCCAGCTGGCGCTGACGCACAATCACAATCTTTTGGCTGCGCGCACTACGATCCAGCAGAGCGAGGCGGAGGAGACGACGGCGAATTTGCGTCCCAATCCTGTGCTAATGACCGACGCGCAATTCCTGCCGATCTTTCAGCCGAATCAGTTCAGCGAAGATTACATCGACAACTCTGCGCAGTTCGATCTTGGCGTCAGCTACCTGTTCGAGCGCGGGAAGAAGCGGCAGCACCGCTTGCAAGCGGCCCAGGACGCGACAGCGGTGACGCGGTCGACGGTGGCCGACAACGAACGCACACTGACGTTTCAGGTTGCGAATCAGTTCATCAATGTGCAGCTCGCCGAATCCACGCTCGACCTAGCACAGCAGGATCTGAAGAGTTTTCAGGACACCGTCAACATCATGCAGGAGCGCTATCGCGCGGGCGACATCAGCCGGGACGATTTCCTGAAGATTCAGCTTCAACTGCTCCAGTTTCAAATGGACGAATCGCAAGCGCGCCTGGCGCGAGTGCAGGCGCTCGACGATCTGCGCCAGCAACTCGGATATGAGTCCGTGCCGCAAGACTACGATGTGGCCGGGACGCTCGACTATGCGCCGGTGCACGGCAATTTGGAGGATTTCCAGGCCAAGGCTCTGGCCACGCGGCCCGATCTGCGCGCCGCGCAGCAGGGCGTGACCGCCGCGAACAGCCAATTTCTGCTTCAAAAGGCAAACGGCAAGCGCGACGTGACCGCGCAGATGAATTACACCCACCTCAGCGCCCTGAATACGGCGTCGTTTTTCGGCAGCGTTCAGATTCCGATTTTCGACCGCAACCAGGGCGAAATCGCGCGCACCGGTTTTGCCATCACCCAGGCGCAGGAGCAGGAAAAGGCCACGAACGATCAGGTGATGACGGATGTGCGGGACGCATTCGAAGGCTTGCAAACAAACGATCAAGTGATCCAGCTCTATCGCTCTGGCTATCTGGACCAGGCGAAGGAAGATCGTGACATCAGCCAATACGCCTACCAGCGAGGCGCGGCGAGCCTGCTCGATTTTCTCGATGCAGAGCGCAGCTACCGCGCCGTCCAACTCGCCTATCGGCAGGCGCTCGCTTCGTACGTCACCGCCGTCGAGCAGCTTCGCGAAGCGGTGGGAACCAGGAGTTTGCCATGAGCACTACATCGCCCAGCCGCAACAGAATCGTACGGCATTTCGAAATCGCGATCGGGCTTGCCGTAGGAGTCGCGCTCGCGGGCTGCGGGTCAAGTTCGAGCCGCAACGCGGAAAAAATGACTTCCTTTTCTTCGCGGCAATCGAGCGCATTTACGCCCGAACTGTTCACGATCCCTCAGGATCAGATGTCGCATGTGCAAGTGGTGACGATCCAGCCCCAAAAAATGACGCGCACGCTCCGCCTGACAGGCGCGGTGGCCTACAACGCGTTCAAGACCACGCCGGTGATCACGCAGGTGGGCGGCCCGGTGAGCCGCATCCTCGTGGTGCCCGGGCAGCAAGTGAAACAGGGCCAAGCGATGCTCGACGTTACCAGCCCCGACTATTCACTGCTGGTCGATACGTACTTGAAGGCGCGCGACAGTTTCCGCGTGGCAGACAAGAATTACGATCGCGCGCAAGACTTGTACAAGCACAACGCAATTGCCGAGCGCGATCTGCTGCAAGCGGAATCGGACCGCAACCAGGCGCAGGCCGATCTGAACGCCGCTGAAGAAAGCATACGAATTCTAGGCATCAAGAATCCGGAGGATTTGGTCAAGGCGCCTGCCTCAGCGGAAATTCCGGTGGTCGCACCGATCAGCGGCGAGGTGGTTGAGCGGCTCGTCTCCCCCGGACAGGTGATGCAGGCCGGGCAGACGCAGGCGTTCACCATCTCCGATTTGAGCACGGTTTGGGTGCTCGCCAATGTCTACCAGGACGATCTCTCCAGTGTGCATGTGGGCGACAACGTGGTGGTGGAAACCGACGCGTATCCCACAACGACGTTTCACGGCCGCATTTCCTACATTTCGGCCGCGCTCGATCCGAACACGCGCACGTTGCAAGCACGCATCGTGGTGGATAACCCCGGCGGGAAATTGAAAAGGGATATGTATTGCACGGCCACGGTGACGGCCGGAACGATATCGAACGCCATCGCCGTGCCGGATGCCGCGGTTCTGCGCGACGACGAGAATGAGCCTTTCGTCTATATCGCCACCGGCCAAAACCAGTTCGGACGGCGAGGGGTGACCATCGGCGAAAGCCAGAACGGCCAGACACAAATCCTGAGCGGACTCTCGCCGGGAGACAAAATCGTGGGCGACGGCAGCCTGTTTCTGCAATTCGCCAATTCGCTTCAACACTAAGGCACTCGGATGATTCATCGCGTCGTTCAATTCGCGCTTCGACAACGGTTTCTGATCCTGATGCTGACGGTGTTTCTTGCCATTGGCGGTGCGATTTCATTCCAGCGCATGCCGGTTGACGCATATCCCGATCTTTCGCCGCCGATGGTGGAGATCATCACCCAGTGGCCGGGGCATGCCGCGGAAGAAGTGGAGCGGCTGGTGACGCTGCCGACCGAAATCGAAATGAACGGCGTGCCGAAGCTCAACGTGCAGCGCTCGATTTCGCTCTATGGTCTCTCGGACGTGATCCTCACATTTGACGAGGGCACCGACAACTACTTTGCGCGCGACGTGGTGTTTCAACGACTGAGCGAGGTGACGTATCCCACCGGCGTGACGCCGACGCTGGCACCGCTGTCGAGCCCTTCAGGGCTCGTTTACCGCTATGTACTCCAAAGCCCGGACCGCACTCCGCAGGAATTGAAAACGTACGAAGACTGGGTGATTGAGCGCGAATTCAAAGCCGTGCCGGGCGTGGCAGACGATTCAGGGTTCGGCGGCACGGTGATGCAGTATCAGGTCCTGCTCGATCCCGCGCGCCTCTTTGGATATCACATCACCATTCCGCAGGTGATCCAACAGCTTTCGGTGAACAACTCCAACGCCGGCGGCGGATTTTATTCGCAAGGCGGCCAGTTCTACTACGTGCGCGGCCTCGGCTTGCTGCGCGACGTGAAGGACATCGGTGACGTTGTAGTCGGCTCGCAAAACGGAGTGCCGGTGCGCGTGCGAGACATAGGCGACGTGGTGATCGGCCACGCGCCGCGCCTGGGCGAATTCGGATTCAACAATACGGACGACGCCGTAGAAGGCGTGATTTTGATGCTGACGGGCGAGCAGACGCAGAACGTGTTAAAGGGCGTCGAAGCGAAAACGCGCGAATTGAACGAGCAGATCCTGCCGAAGGATATCAAGATCGTTCCGTACTACGACCGCAGCGATCTGGTGCGGCTGACGACCAACACCGTGGAGAACAATCTGCTGCGCGGCATGGTGCTGGTGCTGATCGTTCTGATTTTCTTCCTGGTCAGCTGGCGCGCGGCGATCATCGTCGCGCTGACGATTCCGCTTGCGCTGCTCTTCTCGTTCATTTTCCTGCACGCCAAAGGAGTGCCTGCAAACCTGCTGTCGATTGGGGCCATCGACTTCGGAATCATCATCGACGGCACGCTGGTGATGGTGGAAAACATCTTTCGCGAGCTGGGACTGCGCGAAGGGCAGCAATACGATTTGCACGAAGTGATTTTGGCGGCGGCGAAGGATGTGGATCGCCCGATCTTCTACTCGATCGCGGTGATCATCGCGGGATATATCCCGATCTATGCGCTCACCGGGCCTTCCGGAAAACTCTTCCACCCGATGGCTGACACGATGGCGATCGCGCTGGTCGGCGCGTTGCTGCTGACGCTCACGCTGGTGCCCGTGCTTTGCTCTTACTGGTTCAAGAGCGGCGTGCACGAGGTGGTGAACAAGCCCTACGAGTGGGTGAAGCGCAAGTACGCGACCGAACTCGATTTTTGCCTCGATCACCCGAAACTGACAATCTTTGTGGCTGCCCTGATATTCGGCGCGACTTTGCTGCTGGTTCCATTCATCGGCGGCGAGTTCATGCCGCACCTCGACGAGGGCGCGCTGTGGATTCGCGCCACGATGCCCTACACGATTTCGTATGAAGAAGCCGCGAAATTCAGCCCGCAAGTGCGCCACATTTTGATGCAGTACCCGATGGTGACTGACGTGGGCTCGGAACTTGGGCGTCCCGATGATGGCACCGATCCTACTGGATTTTTTAATGACGAGTTCTACGTGGGATTGAGGCCGTACAACGATCCGACTTGGAAGAAGACCTCGATTCACAACAAAGCCGAACTGACTGAGGACATCCAGAAGAAGCTGCAGGCGTTCCCGGGCGTCATCTTCAACTACACGCAGCCAGCCGAAGACGCCGTGGACGAGGCGCTCACGGGCCTGAAAAGCGCGCTAGCGGTGAAAGTGTACGGCCCCGACTTGAACGTGCTGCAGAACACGGCGCTCGAAATCAAGCGGCGGCTTTCGCAGGTGCCCGGGTTCACGGAGTTGACTGTGGTGCGCGAGCTCGGCCAGCCAAGCCTGCTGATCGAAACCGACCGCGACAAGATCGCGCGATACGGAATCAATGTGGCGGATGTCGAGGCCGTAGTGCAAGCGGCAGTAGGCGGGCAGGCGGCGACACAGGTGATTCAAGGTGAAAAGCTTTTCGATCTCGTGGTGCGCATGAAGCCTGAATTCCGCGAGAGCGCGCAGCAGATTGGCAGCTTGTTGGTGGGCACGCCCGCCGGCCAGCAGATTCCGCTGAGCGAACTGGCGGATATACGCGAGGCGAGCGGAGCTTCTTTCATCTACCGCGAAAGCAATTCGCGCTATATCGGCGTGCAGTACAGCATCGAGGGGCGCGACTTGGCCGGCGCAGTGGCCGACGGGCAGCGCGCTATCGCGGACATTCAGAAGTCGCTGCCGACGGGCTATCGCCTGGCGTGGGGCGGCGAATACAGCGAATTTCTTGCAGCGCGACACCAGATAGCAATCATCGGGCCGCTTGCGGTGCTGCTGATTTTCATGATTTTGTTCGCGCTGTACGGCAATTTCAAATTCCCGGTAACAATCGCGCTAGGCGTGGTGATGACGGAACCGGTGGGCGCATTGCTGGCGTTGAAGCTGACCGGCACGCCGTTCAGCGTTTCGTCCGCGCTGGGATTGCTGGCGCTGATGGGCGTGTCGGTCGAGACGGCCGTAATTCTGGTGTCGTACATCAACAAGCTGCGGCAAGAGGGCAAGGACATTCGCACGGCGACGCGCGAAGCTTCGCTGCTGCGGCTGCGGCCGATCATGATGACAGCGCTCGTCGCGTGCCTCGGTCTGCTGCCCGCGGCGCTCTCAACCGGCATTGGCTCCGATACGCAGCGGCCTTTCGCGATCGTAATCGTGGCCGGGCTGATCTCGCGCCTGGTGCTCGGATTTTTTGTGAATCCTGTGCTGTATGAAATGGTGGCGCGAGATGGCGACGTATTGCAGGTGTGATCGGGGTGTTACCTGATGCACAAAGTCCCATGCTACGATCTTGATCGGCAGGGCATCCGAGCTACCATGGTTCTCGAGGTCCAAGCGAACTAAACATGCCGAGACGCCTCACCACGCGCGTGCTTGCCATCGTGGTCATCCTCGCAATGGCCGCGCTGGGACTCCACGTAGCGCTGCACTGGCATGGGCAGGACTTCGACAATTGCCAGGCCTGCCACGTCGGGCATGCCGCGATTCCACAGCCGGCGGCTCGTCTGGTCGCGCAGTCTACGAGACCGGTGGCGAGGTTCGCGCCGGCTGAAGCGCCTGCCGTCGATCTCGAGCCGGTCTGCACCCACCGGATTCCGCGCGCTCCCCCAGTCTAGCCGTTCCCCCAACAATTAATTTCTCCCAGCATTCGCCACGCACTTCACGGCGCGTGCCGCTTTTCATTTTCACTCATCGCCCGCGGAACATCCGCTCGGGCCGCAGTTCACTTTGGGGGAGAAAATTTCATGAGATTTGCAAGCGCACTGCTTGGCATGTTGCTATTTGTGGGGATGCTGTTTTCAGCCGCCACTTACGGACAAAATGCGGGAAATTCAACGAAGGTTACTGGAACAGTGACGGATCCATCGGGCGGCCTCGTAGCGGATGCCACCGTCACAATTCACAACCCGGTGAGCCAGTTTGAGCGAACCGTAACGACCGATACGTCCGGCAATTTCAGCATCCCTAATGTTCCGTTCAACCCGTATCACATGACGGTCAACGCCGCCGGCTTTGCCGCTTACGCTCAGGACATCGAGGTCCAATCGTC
>JASHRI010000468.1 GCA_030037435.1 Candidatus Acidiferrales bacterium
CGGGTGAACGCCGAGATCGAAGAGGAGCTGCATTCGCACATCGCGATACATGCGGACGAACTGGAGCGGACGGGAATGCCGCGAGCGGAGGCAGAGCGGCGGGCGAGGATCAAATTCGGCGGACAAGCAAAGTTCAAAGAGGAGTGCCGCGAAGCGTTGGGGCACCACTTTATCGAGACGATGCTGCAGGATGTGCGGTTCGGCCTGCGGATGCTGCGCAAGAACCCAGGATTCACGGCGGTCATCGTGCTAACGCTGGCACTGGGAATTGGCGCGACGACGGCGATCTTTACCGTGGTGTATTCGGCGCTCGTGCGCAGGCTGCCCTATCCGAACGCAGATCGGATCATCGCGATTCACGACACGCGTATCGTGGGCCGCTCGACCGGCGGCCTGATGAGCGGTCCGCGATTTTCTGATATTCAGGCGCGCAGCCGCAGCTTTCAGAGCTTGTCGTTCTTGTACTTCGACCCAAGCACGGCCGTCGTAGGCAAGAAGCTGCCGATGTCGGTGAGTTCGGCGGGGGTGAACGCGAGTTTCTGGGGCGTATTCGGCGTGGCGCCGATGCTAGGCCGCACCTTTAGCGCTCCGGAGGATGTGCCGAACGCGCCAGAAACTGCGGTGCTGAGCTACTCCGGCTGGCAGAAGATTTTCGGGGGCGACCGCAATGTGATCGGACGCCAGTTCAAGCTCAATCAACGTGCAGTGACGGTGGTCGGGGTTATGTCGCAGGATTTCTCTGGAGCGAGCGAAGTGGATCTGTGGCACGCCGCGCAATTGACTTCTTCGAGTTGGGGTAGTTATCGGGGCGAGGGTTCGCGCTTCATCAACGTCTTTGGCCGACTCTTGCAGGGCGTGACGCTCGCACAGGCGCAGGGCGATCTGGATCGTATCGGCGACCAACTCCGCCGGGAATATCCCGCCAGCGATGGTTCGTGGCGGTTCACCAGCCAGACTTTACGGGAGAATCGGTACGGCAGCGTGCGGTCAGCTTTGATCGCGCTGCTGGTGGCGTCTGTTTTGCTACTTCTGATCGCCTGTATGAATGTCGCCAATCTGTTGCTTTCGCGAGCCACGACTCGCCAGCGTGAGGTGGCGGTGCGACGGGCGCTCGGCGCATCGGCGGGCCGAGTGACCGCGCAGTTCCTCACCGAGAGCGTCGTGCTGGCCCTAGCGGGAGGCGCTGCCGGCATCGCTTCGGCGTTTGCACTGGTCCGAGGGGTCGTGTCGCGTCTGCCCGGAATCCTCGGCCTTCCGGGCGTCGTGCATCCCGACTGGAAGGTGGCTGCAATCGCGTTGGTCGTTTGTGTTGCCACCGGCATCGCCTTTGGGCTAGCGCCGGCGCTGGAAACCCGCAGGGTTGAGTTGCAGGCCGCGCTCAAACAGGGTGAGGCGCGGCTGGGCGGGCCCGCGGGTAATACTCTGCGCAGCGTGCTGGTGGGCGTGCAGATAGCGCTGTCGTTGGTTCTGTTGGTGGGCGCGTCGCTGTTCGCTGAGTCACTGTGGAACCTGACGAAGAAGCCGCTCGGATTCCAGCCAGAGCATCTTCTAATCATCCCGCTTAGCGTGCCGTGGAACACGAAACCGGAAGTAACACGCAATTTCTATGACGACGTACAGCAGCGAATTGAAACGTTGCCTGGAGTCCTGTCGGTGGGCCAGATTGACGCGCCGCCCGTGATCGATTGGCACCTGCGCAACAACTATGACGCGGACTGGCTGCCACGCATCGCCGGCCAACCGGCGATTAATGCGGAAACCCGCGATATCGCCGGCAATATTTTGTCGGCTCTGGGCACGCCGCTGCTGGCCGGCAGAGCCTTCACAGCAGAAGACCAAGTGGCGAAGTTGCCGCCCGTGCTCGTTAATGAGGCGCTGGTCAGAGAGTTCCTGCCGAGTGGCAATCCAATCGGGCATCACCTGATCCTAAACGGGGAGGCGCACGAAATCGTTGGCGTGATCGGCGATATACGGGGCACGAGCGGGTCAATCACGGCAGAACCGGGACCTGAGGTCTACTTGCCTTCCAACGCGGGCGGCGAAACGCATCGCTACTTTCTGGTTCGAACTAGGGCGAATCTAGGACCCCTCGTCGATGACATTCGGCAGCAGGTCTATCAAGTGGATCCACAGCAGTCGATCGGCAGCGTCGCAACGATGGACCAGTTGCTCGATCAAGCTGTCGCTCAGCCGCGCCTGAACATGAACGTGGTGGCGTCATTTGCCAGCATTGCTCTTGTACTCGCCTGCATCGGCATTTATGGCGTGGTGGCATACTTCGTTGCACAGCGAACGCAGGAGATTGGGGTGCGAATTGCATTGGGCGCGACGCGTGCCCAGATTCTAAGTCTCTTCGTGCGCCGGGCGATGATACCGACAGTGGCAGGTTTGCTTGGGGGGATCGTGCTGGCGCTGGTGGGAAACCAGCTGCTGCGCAGTGAGCTCTACGGCGTGCGGTCAAATGACCCGCTGCTGTACGCGGCAGCCACGCTGGCGCTGTTGATTCCGGTGGTGGTGGCTACACTGCTGCCTGCGATGCGGGCAGCAAGGATCGATCCCACGGTGGCACTGCGGCATGAGTGAGCGATGGTCGGCGGGAACGCTGTTGCCGAGCCGCGCAAAACGCGGTGAGGAGCTGCCCCGCAAGCGGTGTGGCCCCGCGGACCCAAGTTTATGCCGGACCTGAAGGTCGGCCTCCCGGGAACAAAAGTCTGGGCGAATTCGTTCTGGTGGATGGCAGGGTTCCGTGGCCCAAGGCCAGTGCGTGGAGGAAGCATGAGAATTCTTGATTCGCTGCGGTTTCGACTGGCGGCGATTTTTCGGCGTTCTCGGGTGAACGCGGAAATCGGGGAAGAGCTACGTTCGCATATCGCGATTCATGCAGACGAGCTGGAGCGGTCGGGTGTACCGCGAGCAGAGGCAGAGCGACAGGCGAGGATCGAATTCGGAGGCGAGGCGCGGTTCAAAGAGGAATGCCACGAAGCGCTGGGCCATCATTTCATCGAGACGCTGCTACAGGATGGGCGTTTCGGCTTGCGGATGCTGCGCAAGAATCCCGGGTTTACAGCGGTTGCGGTTCTGACGCTGGCGCTAGGAATCGGCGCGAACACGGCCATCTTCAGCGTGGTTAATGCCATTTTGCTTCGCCCGCTCACCTATCCGGAGGCTGGTCGCATCATGATCGTCTGGCATACACCCCCGCAAAAAAGTTTTCCAGGCGTCAAGACGTTCACGGTCTCTCCGGCGAATTATCTCGACTGGCGCCGACAGAATCATGTTTTCGAGGATATGGCAGCGATTGGACTTCGCCCTTTCAACCTCACGGGAAATGGCGAACCGGAATCTGTGCTGGGCGCAAGACTTTCCACTGATTTTTTCTCCGTTTTGCGCGTTGCTCCTAAGATTGGTCGGCCATTTTCGGAAGAGGACGAGCAGCCCGGGCACGACAATGTCGTAATCCTCACCGATGCATTTTGGCGCAGCCATTTTGACGCGAACCCGGACGCTGTGGGTAAAACGATCCGCGTCGATGGTGAACCCTACTCCATCATCGGCGTGATGCCTGCCGAATTCAGCTTTCCGCTTCAAGTGCAACTCGTGTCTCCCCTCGCCTGGACAGACCAAGAGCGCGCCGTGCGCGGAAATCACAATTACATTGTGATCGCACGCCTCCGATCAGGGGTCAGTCAACGGCAAGCGCAAGCAGAGATGGACACGATTTCCAGCCGACTGGCCGAGCAATATCCCGTCGATGATGCCGGCTGGGGCGCAGCGGTGATGCCGCTTCACAGCCTCATTGCCGACCCGTTGCGCTCGGCGCTTCTCGTGCTTTTGTGTGGGGTCGCGTTTGTCCTGCTGATTGCGTGCACGAACGTTGCGAATCTCACTTTGGCCAAGGCGCTTGGGAGGAGGAAGGAAATTGCCGTACGCACGGTCCTCGGTGCGAGCCGCTCGCGCGTGATACGGCAGGTGCTATCGGAGACGCTATTGCTTTCGCTGGCGGGCGGCGCACTCGCGCTTCTGCTTGCGCACTTCCTTGTTGACGCGATCGTCGCGTTTCTTGCGCCGCAATTGCCCCTGTACGTCAAGATCGGACTGGACAGGTGGGTGCTCGCGTTTGCTCTCATAATCTCCGTGCTGACCGGCATTTTGGCGGGTTTGGCACCTTCCTGGCAATTGACCAGGTCAAATTTGAACGATTCCTTGAAGCAAGGTTTGGACAGGACGGGCTCTGACTCGGCCGGTGGCCGCGCTCGCGGCGTCTTCGTGGTCGCCGAAGTCGCTCTCTCGCTCGTCCTGCTGGTCGGCGCGGGGCTGATGATTCGAACGATTGATTCACTGCGACGCGTGAATCCCGGCTTCGATCCGCATAACGTTCTGACTGTCCCGCTAGCAATCTCCTATCAGAAATATCACAGCACCGAGCAGCAAACGGCATTTTTTGAGAACGTTCTTGCGGGTGTCCGCGCACTCCCCGGCGTGGATTCCGCCGGCGCGGTGGATAGCCTTCCGTTCCAGGGCGGCTCGATGCAACCAATCATTGCAGACGGTCAGCCGATTGTCCCGATGGCGGACCAGCCTGAAGTCGCCGTTCGGGTCATTACCCCCGGGTATCTCCAGGCGATGCACATTCGGCTCGTCGAGGGGCGCGATATTACGGAGACAGATACGACGAGCTCGCAGCCGGTGATCCTAGTGAGCCGGGCGTTTGCCAAGCGGTTTTGGCCGCACGACAGCCCGATTGGGAAACACGTGACGCTGACATTTGCTTCCGGTCCCAGCAGCGAAATCGTCGGCGTGGTCGGGGATGTAAAGATCGATGGCTTGGACGTTATCCAACCGATCGATATGGTCTACGCGGCGATGAACCGAAATGAAAGAGTGTTCAGGATGTTTCTCACCGTGCGTACGGCGGTGTTCCCCACGAGTCTGATTCCAGCGGTCACGGATGTCGTTCACCGTGTCGATTCGGAGGAGCCGGTCGCCGGCGTCGCCACGATGGACGCTGTTGTCGATCAATCGCTCGGCAAACAACAGTTGAGCATGACATTGCTCGGAATATTCGCGGGACTGGCGCTGTTGCTCGCCGCGATTGGAATTTACGGCGTGCAGGCATA
>JASHRI010000469.1 GCA_030037435.1 Candidatus Acidiferrales bacterium
ATCGGCGCGATGAGTCCATTGGCGCAGGCCAACGCCACCATCGGACGATCGTGGACGTTGATGGGCAAGAACCTCACGCCTGGCGGCGTACCCGGCGATACCTATCAGGGCTCGCAGGGCAACCAGCTGGACTACAACAGTTGCTTGATTCCCGAGGACGAGAAGAACAGCCCGTGGACTCCTTTCCATGTGCAGCAAGGATTCAAGGCCGAAGAAAGTGTGGTGACCTTATTCCTAGGATGGGACATCCGGCAGGGGCACGGAGCCAAAGGTGCGGGAGCAATCGAGAATCCGATGTTCGACGAGCAGATCAGCGATATGTTCCACACCATGGCGGGAACCATGGGCGCGCTGGTGATTTGCGATCCGCTGGTCGCGAAGCGTTTAGTGGAACAGGGATACGACACTAAAGAAAAACTATCAGAATGGCTGTGGAAGAATACGCTGCGCACGGCGGGGGAATACCGCAACTCCTCGCTGGCCTACGTGTACACATATCCGCTCGCGCTGCAGGGAAGAGAGCCGTATGCCACCTGGTGGAAGGCTTCAGAGGACACGCTGATTCCATGGTTCCCCGAAGCCAAAGACATCAACTTCGTGGTTTGCGGCGGGCAGACCAATGCCTTCTTCCAGATTGGCAACATGAGCCGCGGAAGGAGCGCGTCAATCGATAAGTGGATGTAGAGACGGCCAGCATTTATCAGAGCTTGACGCATCGTTCTGCCGTTTCGATTTGGTTTTCGCGACGAGTACGACGATTGAGGGATTTATCGGAAGGTTGTCGTCGCTCGAGGCTTCAAAGGCCGCGCAGTAATCGATACCGTCGACTACGTGGGGGTATCTTTGTCGCCTTGGCGGTAGCTGCAGTACTTGTGGGCTGTGGCAGGAGTACGCGTAGTTTTTCACCGCTGGGCCCGGTCACGACAGCTAACCTCTGGATCTCGGCGAGCGACGGCTCAAGATATGGTTGGAGAATATCCGACCCGAAAGATCTCTCCCAAATTGTTACGTTCGTGGATTCTCAGAAGGGCACATGGAGCACGCCATGGTTCGGGACTCCAGTGCCGATCATAGAAGTTCAACTGTTTGATGGCCAGGCGGCGAAGGGGAGCTTCGGCGCCGGTAGGAACTTTTTCGAGACTCAACGCGAGGGTGGCTTCTTTTCTAAGCGCGCGTCGCCAAGCGAAATTCACCACTTCTTTTTTGATGTCCTGAATCTTGACGACGCGACGCTAAAGGAGTACACGAAGTGACCCTAGTGGGAACGGCACAACCGACAAAGTTCTGATAATTGGGATGTTCTCCAAGCAGATGCACGAGCGCCGGTTCAAGTTTTCAGCGAAGGCATGCCGCGCTTCTCGGTGTAATCCACCGGGACGCAAAAAACGCGACAGACCGCCACGCTGCATTAAAAGCTTCCGCAGGTCGCTCGGCCACCTGTCCCGGAGTTCCTCCTAGGAAAGAAGGATCGTCTATTTGCTTCGTGAGGGTCCTGGAGAACACATCATGCACTGCTTAACACGTCGAGACGTTCTCAAGCTCATTGGTACAAGCGCCGCAGGGACGGCGCTATCCGGCCTTGCTTGCGCGGCAGGCCAGATCAACGTTCCAACGGGCGCTGTTATCCGCACCGTGCTGAAAGATGTGCCGCCCGAGACCCTCGCGAGCGGCGCGACGCTCTTCCATGAGCACTTGTCGATGTCTTACGATTTTATGCTCAAGCTGCGACAGGCCTTTGCGACTCTGTTATCTACGCCAGTACGTCAGACCCCTGCACTCCCACCTGCGCCGCGGCCGTGGTTTATGGAAGATCTCGGATTAATGGTTGAGGAGATGCGCGCAGCGAAGAGCGAAGGCGTCGCGTGCATTGTGGATGCAGGGCACCCGGACATGGGACGCGACCTGCAATTTTTGAAGCAACTCTCGGCACGTTCGGGAATGCCGATCGTTGCCGGATTCGGATACTACGCGCAGCCGTTTTATCCACCGGAAATCGAACGATGGAGCGAGGAGCAGATTACTCAAGAACTCCTTCGCCAAGCGCGGACCGAGCCAGTTGGAGCGCTTGGCGAGATCGGTACGTGGGATGTGATGACGCCGACAGAGCGCAAAGTGTTCCGCGCGGTGGGTAGAACCCAAGTGGCAACGGGGATGGCCGTTTTCACCCACACTAACTTTGGCAAGGGGGCCATGGAACAACTTGATGTGTTCGAGTCTGTGGGCGTCGAGCCAGGGCGAGTAGCGATCGGACACTTAGGCGGCCTGACGGACCCTAAGGCCGAACTAATAAAGGAGATCTGCAAGCGCGGCGCGTTCGTGGGTTTCGATCGTCAGGGCGGTCGTTCTGACTCAGCGCAGGTGCCGCCCATCATGGCCCTGCTGGAAGCTGGTTATGCGGATCAGCTGCTGTTCTCATCGGATTTCACGTTCGCGCCCGACCTGAAGCGAAACGGTGGACCGGGATATGCGAAAACGGTCACCGTTTTCGGGCCGAAACTACGGCAGGCGG
>JASHRI010000470.1 GCA_030037435.1 Candidatus Acidiferrales bacterium
GGCTCACGCTATTGAATTTCGCGTTCAACGGCTGGGCCAAATACGACGACCACAAAAAAGACGCCAAGGTTGTTTCGCGCGCGAATGCCACGCTGAAGCATCGCCTGATTTTGCCCGAGCACAAAGGCCAGCGCGTGGTGCTTGAAGGCGGTTCGATCGACGTGAATGGCCGCGGCACTCTGCTGACCACCGAAGAATGCCTGCTGAGCGGCGTGCAAGCGCGCAATCCTGGTTTCGCCAAGGAAGACTACGCCGAAATCTTTCGCCAATACCTCGGCGTGACGAACGTCTTGTGGCTCAAGCGCGGCATCGCGGGAGACGACACGCACGGCCATGTGGACGATCTTGCTCGGTTCGTCGATGCTTCGACAGTGGTGACCGTGACAGAAGAAGACGCGACTGATGCAAACTTCGAGCCCCTGGCTGAAAACCTGGCGCTGCTGAAAAGCATGAAAGACCAGGACGGGCGGCCGGTGCGAGTGGAAACGCTGCCGATGCCAAGGCCGGTGTGGTTTGCGGGCCAGCGCCTGCCGGCCAGCTATGCGAACTTTTACATTGCGAACAAAATTGTCCTGGTGCCGACTTTCAACGATCCCGCTGACCGCATTGCGCTGAACACTCTTGCGGCGCTCTTCCCCGGCCGCGAAATCGTGCCGATCTACTGCCGCGATTTGGTACTCGGCCTCGGCACGATTCATTGCATGACGCAGCAAATCCCCGCCCTGTAGCCGTCCCCGCTATCAACGTCGCGGCTGCGTCGGCGGCACGGCCATGCCTTGCTGGGCCTGGCGCTGCTGCTTGAGCAAATACTCGCGGTGAAACATGGCGTGGGCGCGAACGTTTGCGTAGCCCGCCGGCGCGTCGATCTTTGCGACTTGTCCTGCGTCCGCTGAAAACCAGCGCATACAGATTTCGAGTTCCGCGGCGTGATTGTCGGCAAACTGGTCGGGCATGATGCTTGGCAGCACCAGCTCGACGCCTGTGGCATCGTCACGGCGAACGACGGGTGCTTCGCCGACGAGCTGCGCGATCTCGCGATACTGCTTGGTGCGCGATTCTTCGTCGGGAATCACGAACTCCTCGAGTCCGATCAGCCGCTTGATCAGCGCCATATTTTCCGGGTGCGCGAGTACAGACTGTATCTGCGGATCCGGGGTTGCGATCAATTGCATCAGCACGGCGCGCTGCTGCGACCAAAGCGTCGGATATTGTTCGTCTGTTTCCGGATAGCTGAAAAGATTGCCTTTCAGGTCTGCGAGCCGAATCCATTTCGATTCGAACGCCGCGCCCGCGCCGAGCAGCGTCACTTCCACGTCGTTCGGGCGATTCTTGCGGAAGCAATCGACGGCGAGCAGCATGATGTCCGAATGGAAAAATTTCATGCGACGCCAGACGAGACCGATGCGGCCCATCGCCTGGTCGCGGGCCATGGAGTAGCCTGCAGCCGTGTCGTTATTCGTCATTGTTCCGCCGAAAAGCGCGGGAAACGCGCCTGTGAGAAACTGCGCGATCGGCCCCATCAGATTGGCTGCGTGTTGCGCCAGATCGGGCGGCACTTGCGCGGGCTCTGGCTGGAAAAATCCAGATGCGAGTGACTGTCCCGGCTTGGCGCGCGCGGGATAGTGCGCACCGGGCTCGGCGGTCTGGCTTTGCAACATGTCGAAGTCGAGCACTTCGCTATCGGCGTAGATTGGCGGAACGCCATATTCGTAAGTTTCCACCTGCAAGTTCGACAGTGTATTGAAGCGTTCCTGAACGCTGATCAACGTGTCGCCCAGCGCGGGACGCCCGCTCGATCCGTCGCCCGGCAGGGCGTGCAGCACCCGCCAGTGATCGTCCATATTCTCGTTTCGCGACTCGCAATAGACGTCTCCGGCGAGAGCCACATAAGCGCCGTCAGGAAAAAGTTGCAAAAGCTCGTCGCGCAGCGCGTGATCGTCGAGCGCGAAAAACGCCCAGGGCCGCAGCCAGGTGCGCTGGAACGTGATGAGATTGATGTTGAAATCGCCGCCCTCGGTCAGCGGGCCGCCCTGCGATTGCGCAAGGCGCGCCAAGCGTTCGTATTCCTGCATGCCGCTGGCGACCGGTGGACCGATTTTGTCTGCCGCATGCGGATACGCCGCACGCAATCGCGCCAGGTGAACCTCCATGTTCCATTGCAGGTAGGGATATTCATGCATTTCGCCGGCCCATGGTGGAGTCTTCAGCTCCAGACCGCCGACGATCGTGATTACTTCCTGACCGTTCGGGACGCGCAGGCGCGTGGCGGCAGAAGGAAGGGTGATGGTTTCCGCTGCGACGAAATCTTCTTCCATGAGCAACGCGCCGCATTGCGAGCAGTTCCCTGGAGTAGGGGCAGCAGCGCTGCTAACCGCGGCGGGGGCAGAAACGCCAGGTGAAGAGGGAGCAGGAGTAGTCGTGTTGGACGTTCCCGCGGCGGCAGCAGGTGTTTCCGCGCCGCATTGCGGGCAAACGTAGACATCTCCGCCGAGCCGAACCTCGCGCACGCCCACTTCCGTCTCGGGATGAAATCCGAATCGTTGCCCGTCGACCACGAAGCGCACATACGCGCCCACTTTGCCGTCGGTCCAAAGATTGAATGCTTCCTCGACGATCAAGTTGCCGATGCGATTGTTGCGCTCGACGAGACCAGCCACTTCCGTCGCGGCCTTGGCGGCGGCGATGTCTTCTTCGGCTTGCGTAGACGCCGGAAGAAATCGCACGTGCGGGACGTCCTGCGAAAGAACGGCGATGATCGAGAGGCCGAAGGCCTGATAAATATTTGTCACGAACTCGTAGCGCGGCAGATCTTCGAGCGAGCTGTTGTCCATGATCTTCTGCTCGAAGGGCAAGTGCCAATTTTGATCGCGCTCGTCCCACCAGAGGTATTGCAGGCCGCGCCAAAATTGGTGCGCTTGCTTTATGCGGCGGATTTCCTGGCGGCGCGTGAGCTCCGATTCCGTGGAGTATTGAAAGACGAGCCGGCGCAGAGCTTCTTGCAACCGCTCGGGAAGCTGCTCGTTGTTTGCACCGTAGGGAGCTTCGGAAGAAGCTGGGCCTTCGACCGGCACGATGGACGCATCCGGCTTCCGCAGATTTTCTTGTGTGGACATTCGTTTCTCGCCTTTCGCGAGCTTGGTCTGCTATCGTTTTTCAGTGAAATGAAGCCGCAACAGCACAAGCCAATTCGCTTCACGCTGGTTCAGCGATACGTGATCGCGCTGTTTGGACTGTGCGTGATTGCGAGCGGCATTGCCGCGTTGTTGGCGGCTGATCACTATTTTCGCGCTACGCCAGTGCGCTACGTCGGCTGGGTATTTGCCGCGATTGCGGTTGCGGTCGGATGGATGCTGGTTTCGATGGCTCTCAGGCTGGGCAAACCGCGTTGAGGCTTGAAAAGCGGACTATTCGATCACGAATGTCGACTGGCCCAAAGCGATTGCCGTGGCGAGGCGTGCGCCGCGCGGGTCGGACGGCAGTCCGAACGTGCAATGAATGAAGTGGACGTTCTGCAGGTCGAGTTCGCCATCTTCGTAGCGCAGTCGCGTATTGACGAAGGTGACGTTGTGCCAGCGGACGCCATCGAGCGTCTGCGATGCGCCCTCGAAGGTTAGATTTTCCACGCGTACGTTGTCTGCAAACAGGCGCGACGCCGGCGGCAGCACAATTTCAGATGTCTCGGGCATCAGCGTGGCGTCCACGTAGCTGCCCTTGAAGGTTGTGGGGTCAATCAAGTGATTTGCGGCCACCTGATGCGGTGCGGCGATGCTGACGCGCCCGGATGGTGCCTTGCCTGCCTGCATCGTGACCGGCGTCTCTTGCGACGATCGCAGCCCAGCCAGGTCGATTCGCGCCAGCGTGACGTGTTCGAACAAGTCCTGATCGTTGGGGCGCTGCGCCAAAATACGATCGAGAAAGTCGAGCGAAAGCTCGAAGAACGTCGGGTCGGCGACCTGCGCTTGCACGCGCGCCACTTCGATCATTGATGCCGCCCGATCCACGGCGACCTCCGTGGAGCTGAGGTCTCCTGCTTGCGCTTGCTGCAAGCCTTGTTCGATCGAATCCATCGCATCGCGTTGCCAAGGCGAAGTGCCGGGCTGCGCTCCGTCCAGACTGCGCGGCGCGACCGCCGTTTTCACGGCCGGATGGAGCGCGAATTCGAGTACCTGCCACGCCAGCGTGCCAAAGAGAAGCAGCAGCAGCGCGGCGATTGTGATTCGGGCGTACCCAGGAATATGAGTGCGGCGATGGCGATGCTCTTCCCACTCATGCGCTCTTGATCCGTGCCTGTCCCAACTGCTCAATGAAATCCTCCGCTCGGTATTGTAGATCAAGCGGAGGCCACAATGCCGCGCAGTTGGCTTGCCGCGTTGAGGAAAAGCGGCTAAGTCGCCACGCGAAGATGCGGTGAAGAAATCGCCGGAATGAATACTGCCACGCGCGGGTTAGGAACCCGACGAACGACGGCTGGAATCCTGCGCGAGCTGAGCACGCAAGAAATCGATCAGGTCGTTATGGTTGGCGAACACGTGCGTGTCGCAGGGCGCGGGTGCATCGGGCGACGGCCGCGCTGGAACACTTGGATTGTTTGCCGGGAGAATCTGCCGATGGACACGAGCCACAAAACCGCGCGCCGCGCGTCCTGAATGCGACGGCACAAGCTCCGCGGCTTCAATCTCGACGCGATGAATCGGGCTCGGGCCGCTTGCTGAATCGCCAGAGCCGCGGGAATCGGCGCTTGCGTCGTCCGCGTCCGGGTCCGCTTGCTGGCGATCGTCTTGCGCGCGTTGTTCCAAGGCGAGCAGCGCTGCTTCGGCTTCGCGCGCTGCTTCGAGCGCTTCGCCCATAACGGGATTGATGTGGTAACGCCCACGAATGAACGGCATGTGTGCCTCCCGGCATACTGGAGATGGATGGGGATTAGCGACCAGATGTGGCGGTGCGCCGAATGTCGGAAAGATCACGGGTTAGCAAGGTGCGTGCTTCGCGCTTCAGCGAAGCGCCATTTGCTAGTCGCTAATCGCCAGCCACCGATTGTTTCTTTGCGGATTCGAATTCGAGCATACGTGTGATCTGCTGCCACGAACGCCGTCGCAGCGGCCCCGCAACGGCGAGTGTGCCAGGCGCGGTTTTGCGCGCAGGCTTCGCCTCAGCGTCAACAGGTGGGACCGGCCTGGAGGCGGGCGCCTCCTGGCCGGACGCCATCGTGGGCTGACTGCGTGGCAGTGGAGCGGAGCTTGCGAGAATCGGCGGAACACCGGCGATTCCCAGAATCGAGTTGAGCAGCGCACGAATTTCGGCGCGCAACCGGTCGGCTTCGGCGCGCTCGCGTGCGAGGGTGTCTTCCAAGACGCGCGTGTATCGCGTCGTTAGTCGGTGACAAGCCCACGACGCGATGTGCCGCCAGATTTTGCGAATCTTCATGTCTGAGCTTTTGCGAGGGTGATAGTTCGCTGCTTAGCGCTTGCGATGACGGAAAAA
>JASHRI010000471.1 GCA_030037435.1 Candidatus Acidiferrales bacterium
TGGTCTTGGGCACTGCCCTGCGTTTGCTCTGGTGTGAAGCCGAGGCCGGAAAGAGAGAGCGCGGAAGCGAGCGACAAATTCGCGTGCGCTGAGGCGCCTGCAGCCAGTGTCACGTGAACGGTGCCAGCCGTGAAGCCGTCGGCCGCAGCGGTGATTTCGTAGGCTCCTGCGGGCAGGTTTGTCGCGCTGAAGAATCCAGTGGAGTTGGTCTGCACCGCGGTCGATTGGCCGGTGGCCAGGTTTTTCAGCGTAACCGTCGCATTCGCGATTCCCGCTCCAGACTGCGACGCCACCGTGCCGGAAACCATAGCGGTCGGGGCTTGGCCGCGCGCGGGAAGAGCAACGCCAACGAGGAGAACGAAAATTGCCGTCCGCAGCGAGAATCGGGCCGAGCGAGATTTCACCGCAGCATTTTCCTGCGGATCGAGAAGCCAGAGCAACCCAGCAAAACTGGAATGCGGGGCCGGAAGATTAAAAAGAATTAAGATTTGCGAACCACTTCTATGCACTGAAGTGGGCACGTGGCACAGAAACCTGCCTTTCTGCATATTCCAGCCCAGAAGTTCAGCCTGCTCAGTGGGTTAGTCCATTCGCTAGTGACGTAATCCTTTGGCGCCCGCGGACGATAAGAGTACGGACGTCTAGTTCCAGCTTCATTCGCTGTCCGCAAAATGGCGTTTGCTTCCGGCAAAAGTGTGAAGCGCTACATCGCACGGTCGCAACGCCAGCTGCGGCCTAAATTAAAACTAAATTAGAAAAGGCGGAGGAGAGACCATCGATGAAAGGCAAATGGACGTGGTTTTCGGGGGCCGTGCTGGGTGCCGTGATCGTATTCGGAATGGTCGCGTCCGCAGCCAATGCTCAGTCGTACTATAAGGGCAAGTTTGATCTGCCGTTCAAGGCGCACTGGGGCCTCGCAGTGCTACCCGCTGGCGAGTATGTGTTCTCAATCGCTTCGGACGATGGCCGCGCTATGGTGACCATCCGGAATGCCAAGACGCTCCAGCACGTTGCCTTCGAAACGGTCGAATTTCAGGAGAGTAGCGCCCACGGCAAAAGCGCGCTGCTGATTGGCACCAGAGGAGAGCAGCAGATTGTCCACTCAATCCGGATAGCGGAACTCGGTGAGACATTTGTTTGTGACCCGGCGCTCGCAGATGAAGATGCGCGCACGCCTGTACAAGCACGCAACAGCCGGGACGTCCCTGTGATAGTGGCGGAAAAGTAGCACGGGGGATCCGCATCGGGGTGGTTCAGTGAAAAA
Source organism: Candidatus Acidiferrales bacterium (assembly GCA_030037435.1). GTDB lineage: Bacteria > Acidobacteriota > Terriglobia > Acidiferrales > UBA7541 > Palsa-295. The sequence goes on from JASHRI010000471.1 coordinate 1,265, forward strand.
GGGGGCCAGGCGAACTTGCAACCGCTCGATCCTGGCCCCAAATTTTTCTCACGTCTCTTACGGGCGAGGCGGGGCGCCGTTGGGCCTCGGTGGAGCAAGCAGGGCGGCTCCGCCGCCGGATTGCATGTAGGCGCGGATCTTTTTCTGCTGCTCCGGTGTAAGAATCGCTTTGGCCGCCAGCATTGCATCCAGGAAGTGATCGATCAGCTGCGACGTGGACTTGGAGATTTCGTCGCCTTTGGCCTTAACGGCCGCTCTATCGGGATTGTCGGCGCGCAGCAATTCGCGCAACTGGATCGAATCGACCGCGATTGCGGCTCCCGTGGTGATCGTGAATGTTTCCGTGTCGACGATGATTTTCCGAAGACCGTCGGCCTGCTGGTCAGTGAGATCAAGTGCGGTCCGGACGCGAGGGTCATCGAGCGCCGACAGCAATCTGGAAACCCGCTCGAGCGGATTGCCCGGGCCTTGACCGCGGCGGACTATAACCTGGCGCGACACAGGCCCAGGACCGAGCATCTGCGCCAGCTGCGGGAACGCCATGGCGATTCCCGGACCATCCGGTCCGATGTGTAGCTGGCCTGGAACTGCAGGGACGGCAGTCTGATTCTGTTGCTGGTATTGAGCGGGCGGGGGCGGCGGGGGAGTTTGAGCGGCGCTCGTGCGGCCGAATAACAAAAGACTCGCGACGACAATCAGAGTAGGAGTCAGGCTGAATCGCATAGAAAGTTCCTCCGTTACTGCTCTGTGGCTACGTCGTTCCCGCACCACATAGGCGTCGCCAAGTAGCTGTAAGTATATCCCTGCTGCGGTTCAACCGGGCACATGCCCCTAGAGCTTTCCTAATAGATGCGTCGGATGAGCCGAGGCCGCCCTCAGGGGTAAGAATCCCCGATTTTGATCTCTTTTCGGCACGGCTGAAGCCGTGTTCTGACGAGCGGCGAAAGCAGGCTAAACGCTTTCGGAGAGATGCTTCAGCATGACAGCGCAATATCAGAGGGTGGCCTTATGAGTAGCGCGAATCCGGAAACCGGGATGCAACGCGGCTGCTTTCAGGTGAATCCCTGATGATGGATGTAACAGATATGCGCGATGTTGATTATGGTGTGGCCACGAGGAGGAGAGACAGATGAAGCACAAGTTCGGGTTTATCAAGGTTATAGCTGTCGTGGTTTTCTTCGCGTTGTTCAGTTTTCACGCCATGGCCCAGGATCAGCAGCAGAATAATCCGCCGCCTCCGCCTCCCCCGCCGCCAGCGGAAAACCAAGCGCCGCCTCCGGGGCAGGCTCCTGCAGGTCCGCCGCCCGCACCGATGACACATCAACAGCTCGATCAGCTGGTATCGCGAATCGCGCTATATCCCGACCCGCTGCTGGCACAGATCCTGACGGCATCCACGTACTCAGACGACATTCCAGCGGCGGCGCAATGGGCCGACGAGCACGCGAATTTGAAGGGCGACGCGTTGTCGAACGCAATGCAGCAGGACAACCTGCAATGGGACCCGAGCGTGATGGCGCTGCTGCCGTTTCCTTCGGTGCTGGACATGATGGCGCAGGATCAGGGATGGACTCAGCAACTGGGCGACGCAGTGCTGGCGCAACGGGGCGACGTGATGGACGCCGTCCAGCGGATGCGCCAGACGGCGCAGCGGTATGGCTACCTGCGGACGAATCCATACGACACAGTGGTTGATTCAGGTGGCTATGTGGAAATCTTACCGGTCAATCCCGAGTATATGTACCCGCCGGTCTACAACCCGGCCGTCGTATTTGCGGCGCCGCGGCCAGGATTATTCATCGGAGGCGCCATTGGATTCGGCCCGGCGGTGGTGATCGGGGCCGGGTTTTATCCGTTTGGTTGGGCGCACCCCTATTTCGGCTGGGGCAATCATGCGATTTTCTTCGACAATCATGCGTGGGGACGCACTTGGGTCAACCGCAGAACTTACGTTCATCCCTACGCGCACCCCTATGTGAGAAGGCCGGGACCGATGGTGGAACACCACGAAGTGCATCCTCGCGGGAACAATCAGCGCGGAGGGCACGACGGACACGACGACCGGCATTAGCCGCAGGGCGCTCGACTGAGGGGGTCGCAATCCTCAGCGGATTGCGACCAACATCTTGCCGGTATTTTCGCCGCTTAGGACGCCGATGAGCGCGCGCGGCGCGTTCTCAAAACCTTCGATGATTGTTTCGCGGTACTTCAGCTTGCCCTGCTTGATCCAAAGCGCCATTTCGTCGATGCCTTCGGCGAAACGCTCGGAGAATTGGTAGACGAGGAAGCCTTCGGCGCGAGCTCCCTTGGTGAGCAGGTAGCCGAAAATGCGCGGGCCGGGCTCGGGGCGCGCGAGGTTGTACTGCGAAATCTGGCCGCAGATGGCGATACGCCCCTTGTTGTTGA
>JASHRI010000472.1 GCA_030037435.1 Candidatus Acidiferrales bacterium
AAGCTCTTCAACAGTGGCGTGGAGTCGGCGCAGGATCGCGACCACGCGGAAGCCACGCTGAAGGCGTCGCAAGCCAACGTGAAATCGCTCGAAGAAACTGTGAGCGCGGAACAGGCCGGCCTGGAGGTCGCGAAGGCAAATCGAAAGCAGGTGGATGTGCGGCAAAGCGAAGTCGCAACGACGATTGCCCAGCTCGAACAAGCTCGCGCCGCGGCTGCCGAGACGGAAACGCAGCTGGGCTACACCAAGATTTACGCGCCAATCGGCGGCATTGTGTCTGTGCGGGTTGCGAAGCAGGGCGAAGTTGTGTCGCAAGGCTCGCCGATCGTCGTGATCGTGGACGTGGATCATCTCTGGGTTCGAGCCGATGTCGAAGAAAGCTACATAGACTCCGTGCGTTTCGGGCAAACGATGCACGTCCGGCTCCCATCGGGCGACGTGCTGCAAGGGCAGGTCTTTTTCAAGGGAGTCGAAAACGATTTTGCCACGCAGCGCGACGTGAGCCGCACGAAGCGCGACATCAAGACGTTCGCGATCAAAGTATCGCTGCCCAGCGACGATGACCGGCTATTTACCGGCATGACGGCAATCGTTCTGCTGCCGCCTCCGAGCAAGAAGACATGGTTCGCATGGATGTGACGAACAAGGAATCTCCGCTCATGAATGCGATCGAAGTCGATCACCTGGTGAAGAAATTTGGCGATCTTACTGCCGTGAACGACATCAGTTTCACCGTTGCGGAGCGGGAAATCTTCGGCCTGCTGGGACCCAACGGAGCAGGGAAGACTACGCTGATTCGCATGATGACGACGCTAACGCCGCCGACTTCAGGCACCGCGCGTATCGACGGCCACGATATTCGTACGGACGCGAACGGCGTGCGCCATGCGCTCGGAGTGATTCCACAAGCATTCACGTCTGATCCTGAGCTGACCGCAAAGGAAAATATGCTCATCCACGCCAAACTCTATGGCGTGCCGTCCGAAACCCGCATCTCACTGATCAATCAGCTGCTCGAATCCGTGGACCTGATGAAATTTCGCGATGCCCTGGTGGGCACTTTCTCCGGCGGTATGCGCCGCCGGCTTGAGATCGCGCGCGGGCTGGTGCATGCGCCGAAAATATTGTTCCTCGACGAGCCGACCACCGGCCTCGACCCTGTCTCGCGCGCCAACGTCTGGGAAATGATTCGCAACCTGCGCGACAAATCCGGGCTCACCATTTTGTTGACGACGCATTACATGGATGAAGCGGACAAACTGTGCGACCGAATCGCGATCGTGGACCACGGCAAACTCGCGGCGCTTGATACCCCGGCTCGACTAAAGGACAGTGTGCCCGGGACCGACGCCGTCGAGGCGGAATTCGACCATGCGCCTGACAATTGGCACGAGCAATTGAAGGGCTTGGCGGAAGCGGAGGCTGTGACTCAGCACGACAACGTCACGCATATCGCCTCGTCCAATGGTTCTTCGACGGTTGCCGCCCTGATGGATCTGGCGCGCGCGCGGGGCGTGACGGTTCGCAAGGTATCGGTACAGAGCACGACCCTCGACGACGTCTTCCTGCATTACACGGGCCGCGAATTGCGCGACGCCGCAGGCGGTAGCATGACGTACGACGTCAGCCGGTTTTATCGCTAGCCATGCTTGAGCACTCTCACGGTTTTGAGCCAACGCGCGGAGGATCGAAGCGATGAACTTCGAGCGCACCTGGGCATTGATCGAGCGGGATATGCGGAAATTCTTCCGCAGTCCGGCATTGATGATGAGCACAATGATTTTCCCCTTGGTACAGTTGATCGTTCTGGGCTACGCCTTTGGAGGCAAAATCAAAGGCGCCAAAATCGCGTTCGTGGATCAGGACCGTTCGGTTGAGTCGCGGCAGATCCGAGAGATGTTCGACGGCATTGCGGCAGGACCGGCGACATTTCGAATTGTCGATTACGACTCAGCTCCTCACGCAATCGACGACCTGCGCGCGGGCTTTGTTCGCGGCGTCGTGGAAGTGCCTCGAGACTTCTCCCGCCGGTTCTATCAGCACGACCGTCCACGCATTGCCTTTAGCGAAGACAATACAGACCAGGTGATGGCAAGTTCGCTGCTGCAAAGCCTTCAGGACATGGTCACCGCGATCAATACCGCGCCCGTGCAGCCGCGATTGGACGACCAAGTTGAGCTCAACGTGGTGGAAGTCTATCCCTACATTGAATACGCCAAATATCTTCTGGCTGGCTCGACAGCTATGGCGATTTTCATCGTCGCCATGATCGGCGGGGGAATCACGTTCATCGACGACAAGTCGCGCGGTTTGCATGAGGGTTATTTGCTGACGCCCATCAAGAAGACGGAACTGGTAATGGGCATGATCGGCGCTGGAGCCGTCAAAGGACTGATGGCAGGAATGGCGATCGTGCTGATTGGAGGGATGATCGTCGGCATTCCCGGTTTGTGGAATCCGGTGCGCCTTTTGTATCTGTGCCTGGTGGTTTTGATCGCATCCGTCGCCATGATCAGCTTGATGTTTCTGGCCATGGTGAGAGTGTCTGATCCTCTGGTGCCTCGAGCGGTCTTCGGGGTGCTCAACATGCTGCTGTTCTTTCCATCCGGCGCGATTTCTCCGATCGAGGGATTTCCGAAGTGGCTGCGCTGGATGTCCGTCGTGGACCCATTCACGTACACGGTTCACGCGTTGCGAAACCTGACGATCAAAAATACCGGCATTGAAGGGATTTACTCAGACGTGCTACTTTTGTCTGGTTTCTCTGTGGTGATGATCGTTAGTTGCATCGCGCTCTTCAAGCGCCAATTGTAATTCCGAGGAGTTTCTGTGGTCCTGTTCGATTCCACTCAAGAAGAGCATCGCCGCTCGAAGCTACGCCGTTACATCATCTCTATAGTTGTGTTCATCGCGCTGGTTGTGGGAACCAGTTGGTACCTACTGCGCTTTTACAAGGAAAAGGACACGATTCGGTATTTTCTAAATACGGTCGCGGCTGGCAACATGCAACAGGCCTATCAAATCTGGAAGCCCTCCGAATCCTATTCGTTCAAGGACTTCATGGATGATTGGGGGCCAGACGGATATTATGGGCCCGTCAAAAGCTTTCGAGTAGAACGCGCGGCGCACCGAAAAAACGGCTCGGGAGTGGACATCATCGTGGACGTCAGTCCTTACCAGCCGTTTCCGTCAGAGGATGACGCGGCGAAGCAGAGCAAGACGAAAGAGATCGACCTGTGGGTGCAGTTCAAGGATCATTCAATCAGTTTCCCGCCTCCGGCGCTGTGAGGCGGGAAATCCGCTGGTATCACGACTAGGCTTCCACGCGCGCTTCTTCGATCAGCATGATGGGAATGTCGTTCCGTACAGGATAGACGCGTTTGCACGTCGAGCATTTCAATCCCTGTTCGTCGTTCGTGATTGTTACGGGAGTCTTGCACAAGGGACAGACCAGGATGTCGAGCAGTTCCCTCGAAACTGGCATTTCTACCTCCGTCGGCACTAAGCCCGCAGAACTTATCAGAACATCGGATGAGCAGCTGATGGAAAAGCGTCCCTCAATCGAGCTGCTCGGCTTTCAGCACTAACTTACCTTTCCATTCGGCTCCCGTGGTCAATTCCACTGGCCAAACGGCGAGGATTTGAGAGCCTTGATAGATTCGTTCAAATCCGTCCTCGGATTCTGAAACCGTCTCGATCGGAGCGATCCAGAACCCGCTCGCCGATGCCGCATCCAGACGGACCGCAGCTTTCTGCCATTCATCCACAACTCGCAGGGTTGTGTCTGGTATGGCGGCGGCCCAGCGCAATGGATAGCGACTGCCGTTCGACTCGAAGTAACGATCGGGAGTGGCAGGCGCGAGAAAATTGAGCACCACCTCGAGTGCGATGTTGATCGACGCGGCTCCCGGAGCCTGTCGTGTCACAACAGCGTCGCAAACGATATCGAAGCCGCGTTGCGAGGGCGTGAATGAAAGCGTCTTTTCCGCAGTCCAATTCGAACTCTCTTCGCCTACAAGCGAAACGCTCGTTGTCGGCGGATCCGTCACACGATAAGGGCCCCCCGCGAGCGCAGCATTTTCTTCCAGTTGAATTTCCGCAAAATGTCGATAAGTCCTGTCCCGGCCAAAGAGAAGCAGGCGGAAGGCGTTTCTCGGCCAGCGATCGTAGTGCAGCCAGCGCTCGAGGCCGTCTTCCTTCGTGCGGGTCTGTTCGTGGATCGATTGCACGCCTTCGCTGCGGCCGGCCTGCGAGTCGCGGAGTTTCGCATGATAGGTTTCGGGGCGGCGCATCAGGGAGTTAATTAGCGTCACATTCGGTGGGCGAAAATCGAGCGCGGCGACTGTTCCGCCATCGGCCGGAGAAATTAGAGCCGCGTAGCGATCGGACGTGAGATAAATCTCCTCGCGTCCATCGCCGTCGAAATCCAGAGTGACTGCCTTGGCATACTGCGCCGAACGATGCGCCAGGCGGTCGGCAATCGCCTCCGCCCTGGCCAGTGATCGCCAAACGGCCGTGCGCAGGTGGGGGGAATATAGTCCGCCGAAAACCCCGTGCCAGTATGAGTCGTTGCACTGCCCCTGCAGCAAAAGCGTCATCGCTTCGGTGCGATCGTTGATTTTTGTATCAGTACGGCGGCGGCTCCCATTCGAGCCTCGTACCTTGCCCGAGACGTGCAGCATCTTCTTATGCAGTAAATTTGCTTCACTGTACTTCGTGAAAAAGCTTCGCCAAATGCCTCCCCGGATGAACGGCAAAGCCTCTGGCCGCGACGAAAATTCCTGCACAAGATCGTGGTACCTGAATCGCGCCACGGTTGGCAGCGACCATTCCATCATCTCGGTATAGGAAGCCGTAGGAAGATGGGCCTGGCCAAGCGGCGCACAAGAAGCGATTGACTGTCCCGGCATCGACAGACTCAGCCAATCCGAGCATTGCTCCAATGCCGAGAAAAAGTTATCGAGCCAACCATCGCGATAGCAATGATCGTGCGTGCCGGGCCAAACTCCAAATTTCTCCAGGTCGTCTCCCATCGCCGCGAAGCCGCCTGGATGGCTGTCGGCAGCCCCGCGAAGAAACTCGATCGTTTCGTGAACCTCGCGGAAGGGAATTAAATACCGGAGAGATTTCAAACCGGGCAGAACTTTGACGTAGCGGCCGAGATCTTCTGAGAGGTAGTAGCCATAGAGCTTTTCAAGTTCAAAGCCTGCGCCGAGAAAGTGATTATCGTCGACGAGCGTGTATTCCACTCCGGCTCGTGCCAGCGAAGATGGAATTTGCGGCTCCCAGACGCGCTCTGCCAGCCAGGCTCCACGGGGACGTTCGCCGAACTGCTTCTCAAGGTACGTTGCGAGACGCTCGATTTGCTCGTGCCGGTCTTCCGGAGGAATCGCCACGAGTATAGGTTCATAGAAGCCGCCGCCTACCATTTCGACTTGGCGACGTTCAATCAATTCGCGAAGACGATCGAAATACTCGGGATGCGCGCGCTCGATCCATTCGAGCAGCGGACCCGAATAATGTAAACCGAGCCGCACGTGGGGATGCCGCGCGACGGCATCGATAAATGGCAGATAGGAATTGGCGTACGCCCGTTCTATCACGTCGTCGAAGTTTCCGACCGGTTGATGCGCGTGGATCAGGAGGACTAATTGAAATTTCTGCACCTGAGGACCCTCAGCCTGCCATCTAAGGATAACCCAGTTTGTCAATCCGCACGCAATCGGGTCTTTTGGGGCTCGAATCCCTGTTATTGACAAATTGCTGCGCGGACCGCGTCCGCTGCGGCAAACTGGCGGAGCCGCTCGCAGAGTTGGGTCATCGCTTCGTTAATTCTGGCGTCGGGGGCGCCGGCGGGAGCGTAGATCACTGCCAGAATGGTAGTCGCAGAGGGCGTAATCATGCTGCGTGTTGAGTCGCTGATTGGACTGCCAAATGGTCCGTTGGCGTCGGCGAGAACCGGCCGGCCCTCCAAATGCCACATACGCTTGCCAATTCCTTCATAGGCTTCGCCCTCGGCGCCGTGTCGAAAAGCGACCGGTGGATCAATTTGAGCTCGGTCATAGCACCCGAAGGGCCAGCCCATCTCAATCGAACCAAGGTTACCAATGTCGACTAAATTCGAGACTCTATAGAGCCCTTTGCCCTGAATCACCCTTCGCAACAACGCTTCGGAAGACGGTCGATATTTTGAAGGGTCCACACCCCAGGCGCGGAACATCGCGCGCACGGCCCGCGTTGACTCGGCTTCTGCAAGAGCCTCGGTCGTCAGGCCGCCACGCTTTCGATCGCAGATCTGATCCATCAAGTTCGCTAATTGGGAATCCGCGGGTCTGACGCTCACCTGATCTGCTTCGACGATGCCGAGTTTCACATCCGGCAATTTGATCTCGATCCTTGTCATTTTTCCTTCGACGATTCTATGATTTCAGCCGGGCGTCCAGATGTCCCGAAAAGATTTTGCGAAAACGCGCGCAATGAACTCAATCGAAACCCTGCAGCTTGGCATCCGCCATTTTAACGAAGGAAAGTTTTTCGACGCCCATGAAGAATGGGAGCGTCTATGGCTGGCCGAGTCGGGGCCTCACAAGATGTTCTTACAAGGGTTGATTCAGTTGGCTGCGGCGTTTCACCACCACGGTCGTGGAAATCGCCGCGGCGCGGAGGCCTTGCTCACGGCTGCCATCGCTAAGCTCGAGCAGTTCCCGGGCGACTACCAAGGGTTTGCGCTCGCCGACTTGCGTTCAAATGCTCAGGAATGGCTTGTTGCGTTGCGCAGCGAAGACTGGTGCTGCGAGCGAGCAGCCCTTCAAATCCATGCTATCTCGACGCAGCGACAGAAAGCGCAATCTGATAACTCGGGTAGGGACTGTTGTTAGGGCCGAACCGCGATTTCAGCAGCTTTTTTCCGAAGCGCTCGATTTCAATTGTCCGACGAAGGCAGTCAGACTACTTTTTCTTGTAATAGTCCGCGTTCACCTGAGTATAGCTGGCCCATTTCTCGGGAAGATCTTCCAGTGCGAAGATCGCCGTCACCGGGCAGACAGGAACGCAGGCACCGCAGTCGATGCACTCATCGGGGTTGATATAAAGCTGCTTGGCAGGCTCGAAATCTGCTTCGTCTTTTCGAGGATGAATGCAGTCCACCGGGCAAACGTCGACGCAGGCAGTATCTTTTGTTCCGATGCAAGGCTCGGCAATCACATACGCCATTTAGCGTTCTCCTGAAGAAAAACCATTTTTCATAAATTCAACGTAAATTGATCGTTCATTTCTGGAATATTTTTTATATCATCAAAATTAGGCATGCACAAGTCCGCTGGAATCGAACCACTTCGAGGCGATTTCCCGTCCCACTGCGATCCTAGACCAGGCGTTCAAAGTCGGTATCACAACTTAATTTCCTCGATTGCCGACCGGACGAAGAACGTTAAGATAATTCAGGGGGTGCCGCAAGATGGGCCGATCCATTCGCCTCGCTTTGTTGCTGCCAATCGCGATGGTAGTTTTGTTTGTCACGGCCGGCTCAACGTCCGGTCAGACCGCCAAGATCAAAACCGTCGCGACTACGGACAAAGGCGTCGCTGACACGGATCCACCCCTACTCGATCTGGCAGGTTACAACCAAACGATCGAAAAGTATCGCGGCAAGCCTCTGATGGTGAATTTCTGGGCCACTTGGTGCGAGCCATGCCGCAACGAGTATCCGATGATCGTGGATTTATCGAAAAAATTCGGTCCAGAAGGCCTGGTAGTCCTTGGCGTTAGCCTCGACGAAAATGCCGATCTGAATCTTGTCCGTCGCTTTCTTACGGAGAATCATCCGGGGTTTCCCAATTTTCGTCAAAAGCCCGGAATCGACGCTGACGCATTCTATCAAGGCGTAAATCCCGACTGGCGCGGCACCATGCCACAGACCGTTTTCTACGGGCGCGACGGTCATATCGCTCGTTACCTTGTCGGATCTCGCCCGAGATCAGCATTTGAAGACGCGATTCGGCTCATTCTGGTGAACAAGGACGCAGAAAATACTCCGCGGCGTGCAAATCCCGTTGGGCAGTGACTACGTCAGGCGGGTCAGTTCCCCGCAGTTCTGAATCGGACAAACTCTAGGCCGGGTTCTCCACTCTTCTATCTCGCTGCACTTACTTTGCCCCTTCATGCGCCGCGAGAAATCGTTCTGCCTCGATAGCGGCCATGCACCCGGAGCCGGCAGCCGTGATCGCCTGGCGGTAATGGTGATCCTGCACGTCACCTGCTGCGAACACGCCCACCACGCTGGTCTTCGGGCCATCGTGGGTCAAGATGTAACCGTTGTCGTCCATCTTAAGCTGGCCCTTGAATACTTTTGTGTTGGGATCATGCCCGATCGCGACAAAAACTCCTTCCGCAGGAATTGTTCTTAGCTCATTGGAGTCAAGGTTGCGGGCTTTGATGGAATCTACCGCCTTGTTCGACACATTTTCGACTTCTTCGATCACGTAAGGCGTCTGGAACACGATCTTTTCATTCGCCCGCGCACGGTCGAGCATAATTCTCGACGCGCGGAATTCGTTCCTGCGGTGCAAAAGCGTCACTTTTTTGGCAAATTTCGTCAGAAATGTAGCCTCTTCCATCGCCGTGTCGCCGCCGCCGACTACGACTATATCTCGGTTGCGAAAAAAGGCGCCGTCGCATGTGGCGCAAGTCGAAACCCCGTGGCCAAGCAAAAGGCGCTCGGATTCGAGCCCAAGCATCCGAGCCGAGGCTCCCGCAGCCACTATCAATGTCTCGCTTTCATAGGTTTCTTTGCCCACAGTGATGCGGAAGGGGCGCTTGCTCAAATCCACTGCCGTCACCGCTCCTGAGCGAAATTCCGCTCCGAATCGCTGAGCCTGCTTTCGAGTTCTCTCGATCAATTCTGGACCGAGAATCCCCTCTGGAAAGCCCGGAAAATTCTCAACTTCCGTGGTTAATGCGAGTTGGCCGCCCGGCTCGTATCCATCCAACACAAGCGGCTTCAGGTCCGCCCGAGCTGTATATATGGCCGCAGTCAGCCCCGCACACCCACTTCCTATGATGATGACCTTATGCACAAATCACTCTCCTAACGAATTGGCTGCTACAGGGGGTAAGGAACGGCGACCCCAAAGATTCGATTGTACCATTGCTTCCTGCGATGGTTGGCACGGAGCATCTACCGGATTCGGGCGTTTCGCTGCTTGATCACGGCGTCAGCCGCCGGTTTTCAATCTCGCTGAGATGTTCACGCAATCGCTTTAGAACCTCGCTCCCTTCGCCGTGACCGATCTCCCTCTCCACTTCGTCTAAAGCGAAATGAACGATGTCGTGATGATGAATTTCCTTGCCCGGCAGTTGATCGCTCAACTCAAGCCAGACCTTGTGTAGCAGGTCGATCTCCTTGGGAGTGAGTCTGGGCGCGTGAGGACCCAGATAGAAAATCTGTTCTTGGCCTGAGGGTGTGAAGAGCTCCAAGGTAACGCGAGGCCTGGGCTCAGGCATCCGCTCCCATGCAATACCTATCTCGCGAGCTTGTTCCGAAATCGTCGATTTCGATGAACTACCCGCCACAACGGCACTCGACTGCAGGTTGGCAGCCGTGCGCAAGATGCCTTCCCAAAGGTCGTTCGCCGCCGCGACGGCAAGTCTTACAGGCTTGCCCTCTTTCTCGGCAAGCGCCAAGACCTTTGTGAACAGCGCCTGCTCAATCGTGCTAAAAAGCTGATCGGGCGCCAAGTCATACTCGCCGGAAGCCGCGCGTCGCAGCATCCGCACGTGCAATACTACGATTTCCGCTTCCCTCCGCTTCGCCCGTTGCAACGCCGCCTCAAGTGGATAGAGCGCGTAATAAGAGCTGACCGGGACCAGTACGTTGCCTGGTCGTACGCCGACATTGTCCGGCGTGAGGTCCGCCGATTGCGTCAGGTTGAATTTGTCGAGTTCTGCGTGTGACGTCGTCTGCTTCTTCGTCACGTGCTCGGAGATTTCGAAGACGATGAAGAAAGCAACGGTAAATGCAACACCGGAAATCGTGGCGACCTGTTTTGTGAAGAGATTAATAATGCACAGTGCGAAGAGCGACATGGTGATCATGACTACGCCGAGAGGAATTTCCACGCGCCCGATTTTGAAATTGAGAGGCACACGAAACTCTCGCCCGCCCGGCTGCTTGTAGCGGAGCACAACCACCGCCAGGCCTTTCATCGCAAAGCTCCACATCACCCCGAAGGCGTAAGCTTCGCCGAGCACAAATATGTCGCCGCGGCTCAGAATGATCGTCAGAAGTTGAAGGCCGACGACCAAATTCAGGATGCGATACGAGGTTCCATAGCGGCGCTGAGGATGGCGAAACCAATCAGGCAAGATTCCATCTTCGGAGACACGATTCAGGACTCCGTTGGATCCCACGATTGCAGTGTTGACCGCCCCAGCCAACATCAGGGTGCCGACCACCACGACGAAAACGCGGAACGCGACTCGCACTGAGAGTGGCCCTATCAGATACATCGCCAACCCGCTGATCGGATTGTCGGAGTAGCGGCCGCGCACCGA
>JASHRI010000473.1 GCA_030037435.1 Candidatus Acidiferrales bacterium
TCCCGCGAACATTCCCGGCGGAGGCGCCTGCCTTTGCGGCGGCCGTTGGGCTCCCTGTTGGGCGGCTGGCGGCGCTTGCTGTTCCTCGCCCTGCGCGCGCAGGCCCGGCGTGATTGCCGCGGCAAGCAACAACGACAAAGCCAAACCAAGAAGCTTATTCATGCAGATTCCCCCCAAGTAATTCGCGGTGTCACTTCGACGGCTGGTGTGACGTGCTGCGATCGGATCGCGTTTCCCGTCGTTTGTCCGGCCGGCGTGGTTATATCGCACTCCCGGACAGTCACGCAAGGTCCCGAGGGGAGTTTCGGATAGAAGGAGGCGCCGTCGTTTGTTTTGTAACGGTTAGGGGCATTTCTACTCGAAAGGGAGTTTCGGGTAGAAATGCAGCGGCGCGAGGCCGACGGGACGGCAAAGCGACTGCTTGCTGCCCTTGCGTTGCGCCGCCTTTTGGTGCCGCCGTACAAATTCGCTCCTCGCAGGGGCACGAAAAACCCCGACTCACGCTAATTCATTTTGCGATTCCAGTCTATTCGTAAAAATACGGATTCGACGAGTGTAGTTTCCGCAATCTCGCACGGGCTGGAAATTCACTAGAGCTATGCGCTAAGGCAATTTTTCCGAGGCATGGTGGGCGGCGGAACGGAGGCAGAGTGCGCAGAGGCAATCGTGATACTTCGTGCGAAGCGCAGCGAGCGTCGCGGGACCGAGCGGAACGGAATCGCACCAGCAGCCGCCTCCGCGGCACGCGAAGGCACGACCACAGCATTCGCACGTTTTCTCGCGCGGGGGGGTGGACGCGGCTTGCGAGGAAGTCGTCATTTGAAGCTGCCAAGTCTATCGTATCGCAGAAGCAGATCGCGAATCAGGCGGCGGGCGCTGAACGAGAAGACTATAACGCACGCAACGGCGAAGACCGTCATATACGCAGAGAACCAGACATTGACGGTTTGGGCGACGTGCAAGTCCGCCGCGGTTGGGTTCGGCGAGCGGACGGCGAGGATGTCGCCAGCTTGCAGGATGATATACAGAATTGCCAGCCCCACGATGCCGAGCGCGGTGCGGACGATCGAACGGAAGCGCGTCCAATCGGGACGGACGAAATTGACGATCGGCTGGATCATGGACGCGAAGATCAGAAGAAGAAACGGGACGTAAACGTGGCGCCAAATCGGCTCAATGCGAAACGCGCCTACAGTGGCGCCGAATGTCCAAAAGGCAGAGTGGGCGATCGCGCGGAGCCAAACGAGAAACAACGCGCTCGCGATGAAATAAGTGACAGACTCGGCGCGCGAGACCCGTGGCGTACCATTCGCCTCACCATAATCGATGAGGCGGGAAAAGACGGCATCGCGCGGCTGGCGCACGTCCCAGCGGTCAGGAAACCTGGCGCAATACTTTTCAACGCCGACGAAAATCAGGGTGATGACGATGGTGTTGGCAAGCAGAGTCCACAAAATCAATGCGAATGCAGGGCCGAACCTGATCGGCACTCCTATCTGGGAAAGTACGAGGATGATCAGGGCGGCGACAATCGCGGCAATGCCCCAATTGAGCCAGAGCACCTTGATGTAGAACGGGAAGAGCGCAGGCCCGATAATCTGGCGACCGAGAGCGAGGCTGCGATCATCATGGCGATACCGGCCGGCGACGATCAAAGGATTGCCATGCTGGCGGAGAACTGCTTCCTGTTCGGATTCAGTCAGAGCTCGGCCAAGTTCGGCTTCCTTGTCTTCGATTTGCGCGCGGATATTTTCCGCGAGTTCCCGCAGAATGTCGTCTCGTTGCGGTTTGGGAAGATTTGCCCCGACAGCGGATAGGTAGCGATCGAGAAGTTCCATAGCATTACCCCTTTACGATTCCATTCAGCGACGAGTCGATGCTTTTCCATTCGGCGAGCAACTGCTTGAGGGTCAGCTTGCCGTCCGGAGAGAGACGATAAAAGCGCTTGCTGCGCTTGTCTTCTTCGCGCCACTCGCTGACGAGAAGCCCTTGGGTTTCCAGGCGGCGCAGGAGCGGGTAGAGAGTTCCTTCGTCAATCGACATGCCATGCTCGGCCAGGGTCTTCCGCAAGGTGTAGCCGTACTGCTCGGTGCGAAGCTGCGCGAGAACGGCGAGGACCAAAGAGCCGCGCCGCAACTCGAGGCGAAGGTTTTCGAACTGGGCGTCAGTGGGCGGCATATACGGTGCTCCACATAGGATATGACACACACTATATGACACACAGTATAAGATGTCAAGAGAAATTCGAATGGAGGGCCCTGTGAAGGAACAGCAAGGCAAAACCTTTCGGAGGGATGCTTCAGCGATCCTCATCGCATCGCTTCAGTATGACGGGCGCGTGTTGGGGGCAAGCCGAAGGGAATCTCGCGATCGGAGTTGAGGCGGCCGCTACATAACCGTCGCGGGAATCGTCCCCAGGAGCCGCTTCCAGGTCTCGTGTGGAAACGCGGCCGTCAGCGGACTGAGATGGCGATTTTGCCGCGGGTGTGGCCGGTCTGATTGGAGTCCATGGCGGCGCGAGCATCGGCGAGCGGGAAGACCTTTTCGATGATCGGCTTGAGCCTGCCGGTGTCGACGAGTGTCGCAAGTTCGTTCAGCTGTTCGACATTGGGCTGCACAAAGGTATGGTGGGCGCGCACTCCGTGGGCAGCCGCTTTCTCCTGATTGGGCGGCATCAGAATCGACACATAGGTTCCGCCCTTTTTCAGCACCTGGTAGGAGCGGTCGCCCGTTTCGCCCGTGATGGTATCGAGCACCGCGTCGACATCGTGGACCACGTCTTCGAATTTCGTTGTGTTGTAGTCGATCGTTTGGTCGGCGCCGAGCGAGCGCAGGAAATCGTGGTTGCGGCTGGAAGCGGTAGCGATTACGCGAGCGCCCTTCAGCTTGGCAAGCTGCACGGCGAAGGTGCCGACGCCACCGGCGGCGCCGTGAATGAGGACCGTTTGGCCAGCGGAAAGTTTCGCACCGTCGAACAGCGCCTGCCATGCGGTGAGCGCAGCGAGCGGAATCGTGGCGGCGTGAACATGGTCGAGCGATTTTGGCTTGAGGGCGAGTTCGGATTCACGCACGACGATGTATTCCGCGTAGGCTCCATTGCGAGAGATATCCGGGCGGCCGTAGACCTCGTCGCCCACTTTGAGCCGCTTCGCGGACGCGCCGACAGCTTCGACTACGCCGGAAACATCCCATCCGGGGATGAAGGGCATAGTGTATTTGAGGCGTTCCTTCGCAAATCCCTCGCGGACTTTCCAGTCGACGGGATTAACGCTGGTGGCGTAGACGCGAACCAATACTTCATCAGCTGCGGGCGTGGGGCGCGGCGCGTCTTCATACTTCAAGACGTCGGGACCGCCGTATTGGTGGATGCGAACCGCTTTCATCGTGTCCATGAAATTGAGCCTCCGACGAGGGATTGGGTGATCGGCCAGCGCGATGCTGGGCCAGTATTATCGCTCGGATTGCCACGATATTAGGCAGAGTTTGGCTGTGGGCGAACGCCTATCGTCTGTCGGCTCGGTCGAGGCTCCAAGGGCCGCCGCCGAAATAGGCGATCAGAAGCGCACCACCAAGCATGGAAACATTCCTCATGAAGTTTGCCATCTGTATTCCGTGCATCATCGGATCCTTGATCGCCCAGAAATTGTGCATCACGGGCGTGACAGCCACCAGGAAAATGACGATCAACCAGGCGCCGACTTTCGTCTTGTAGCCAAGAAGCACGGAAATCCCGCCGATCAGAATCAGAACGCCAGCGAGCGGGACGAGTAGCCTGGCCATGGGAAGATGGGCCTGGGCGGCATAGCCAAGATCCTGTCCATTGAAGTGATTGATGGACGAGAGAATGAAAACCAGGGCGAAGAGAATCCGTCCCAGCAATACGATAGGGCCCCATGCGCCGCTTCGAGCGCTAGTCATATCGTCGGCCATCTTTTTCTCCTTTTCGCGCCGGGTGGGGTTCGCTGCCGATGGCGTAAGATCCGCCGAACCGAGAACGCCGCAGGCATGAGTGGGCGGTTCCCAGCGATTGCTGAGGGAGTGGTATCACCGAGTTGTCGGGCGCGTCAAGCGCGCGAAGCTTGCATTTCGGGCGGCGCGTGCCATAAGGTCTGACGGGCTGCGAAACGCCACACCGCGAAAGGATGAAGCGAATGAACTATCGGGTTCTGGGACGGACGGGGCTGCTGGTTTCGGAATTGTGTTTTGGCGCGATGACGTTTGGCGGCAAGGGAATGTTTGCCGTCGCCGGCACGTTGGGACAACCGGAGGCGAACAAGCTGGTGGCGCGAGCTCTGGATGCCGGGATCAATTTTTTCGACACCGCGAACGTCTACTCGGAGGGCGAATCCGAAAAAATTCTGGGGCAGGCGCTTGGCGCGCGGCGGAAGGAGATCGTCCTGGCGACCAAGGTGCGCGGCAAAATGGGACCGGGGCCAAACGACGTGGGGCTTTCGCGGAAACACATTCTGGATGCGATCGATGCGAGCCTGACGCGGTTGAACACGGATTACGTCGACCTCTATCAGATTCACGGGTTCGATCGAATTACGCCACTTGAGGAGACGCTGAGCGCGCTGGAAGATGTGGTGCGCACGGGCAAGGCGCGCTACATCGGCTGCTCGAACCTGGCCGCGTGGCACATCATGAAGGCGCTGGGAATTTCGGAACGGCGAGGCTGGGCGCGTTTCGATTCGTTGCAGGCGTATTACTCGGTTGCAGGGCGAGACCTGGAGCGGGAAATTGTGCCTCTGCTGGCGGATCAGAATATCGGGCTGATGGTGTGGAGTCCGCTGGCCGGAGGATTTTTGACCGACAAATTTGCCAGCGGCACGGGTCCGGCAGAAGCGCGGCGGTCGAAATTCGACTTTCCGCCTCTGGACAGGGATCGCGCGCTGAAGTGCATTGCGGCGATGAAGCAGCTCGGCGCGGCGCACGGCGCTTCTGTGGCGCGCGTGGCGCTGGCATGGCTGCTGCACCAGAAAGCGGTGAGCAGCGTGATCATCGGGATGAAGACCGAGCAGCAATTCGACGACAACCTGAAGGCTGTGGAACTGAAGCTGTCTGCCGAAGAGCTGAAGCAGCTGAACGAAGTGAGCGCGCTGCCGCCGGAATATCCCGGCTGGATGCTGGAACGATTTGCTTCGGACCGCGGGTAGGGCTGCGCACGCTGAGGGTGCGGATTTAATTGAAACGGTAGGCGCGGCGTGCTAACTTGCCGCCCATCGGGGGATGCCGTTCGTCCGGTGCTCGTGGTGCGGGCGATCGTGGCCGCCCATAGCGCGGCAAAGGATTTGGTCCGCCGGCGGAGCCAAGAGCCGGGCGAGGCGGGGAGGGTATCGCGATGTTTGAAGAACAGAAACAGAAGGAACCGAGGAGCAAGGCAGGCATACTGGTCGGCGTTGGGATTATCGTGATCGTCGGCGTCGCGCTCTACTTCTATGTGAATTCAAAGGGTTCTACGGGAGCAAATACGACGACTGCAACGGCGGCGTCGGCGGGTTCGGCATCGACGGCAGCGGTTGGATCAGCCGATCCCGTGAAGGACTTGCACATCGTCAGCGCCACGATGGACAAGGATTACACCGGCACGACGGCGCAGTGGCTAGTGGACGTGCGGAATATATCGCAGGTGTACACGTACTCGAACATCAGCTACGAGACCACCTATTATGGCGCGGGAAATAGCGTGCTGCTGGTAAACAAGGGCAAGATGAACCTGACGATTTCGCCCGGCGACGAGCAGAATACGCAGTTCCGAGACGCGCTCTATCCGCAGGGAGTGTCTTTATATAAGGTGGTTGTAACGGGCGCAACTGCGACAAAATAAGAACTTCAGAAAGTTTGGCGAAGGCCACAGCGGCGGATGCCGTCGAGCGAGTGAGCCTTCGCAGCCGCGAACGGCCATCGAGCTTGCGCCAATCTGCAATCGAAATCGAAAAATTGAGCTGCGGTACGTGTGCAAAAACGCCGCTCGTTAATGACCGCGCTACTTGCTGCCGGCGTTTCCAGCCGGTCGGAGGACGAGAACGAGCACACGGCCGTCGGAGTGAAAGCTGCCGCCGGTAGCCGTCTTTGCTTCGGTCAGCGGATGGGTGGGCGTCATGTGGTCGCGCGCGATCACCATGCCAGTGCCCGAAAGCGTGTCGTTGACGTACTCACGTTCGCCGTCGATGGCGGGATCGATCTTGTGGGTCACCCCGTTATTGCGTTGATCACGTTCGAAGCCGATATCGTGGGTGGCAGCGATGCACCAGAGCGGGCGCCCCTCCACTTGATACGGCGATTTCCAAACTCGCAGGTGATTTCGCGACATGGCGACGCGCACGGGCTCGGCGTGCGCAAACCCATAATCCTGCGGGCGCTGGAAAAGGAAGAGCGTGCTCATCGGCATGGTCAGATAGTCCTTTTTGGACAGGGAATCGACCAGACCGTTGAACACTGAGTCCTGCACAGAGCGATCCACCTGAACCCAGCCGGCGGTGGTGAAGACGCGCACAAGTTCGTCCTGCGAGCCAACGATCAGGATGTTCACCATGTCGCCCGGATTGCCCTGCGGGTCGCTGACGCGCCGCGGAATTTCGTCGACGATCGCGACCTTGATCGCCGCGATCGGTGCTTCGGCTGGTCCGCCGACCAACGCCGCCGCGGCCGTGGTGAGACCAGGATCGAGCACTTCGATCGTCACATGGAAGCTGCCCTGAGCGCTGGAGGCATCCTTGTAACTTTGGTTGATGCCGAGAAACAGGCGGCCAGCCACGG
The DNA here is from genome assembly GCA_030037435.1 of Candidatus Acidiferrales bacterium. Taxonomy (GTDB): domain Bacteria; phylum Acidobacteriota; class Terriglobia; order Acidiferrales; family UBA7541; genus Palsa-295. The sequence continues at coordinate 6,760 of JASHRI010000473.1, forward strand.
GCGCCTGATAGTCTTTGGCGGAGCCGAGCGAGAAGGCCTGCGATGCGTCGGTCGAACCGAGGCGACCAATCAGCGCGCCATGTCCCGCGTCAGTGACCGCGTAGTCGTGGATCAAGTCGGTAAAGCCGCGAGCGAGACCGTCAGGTCCGAATGTCCGTGC
>JASHRI010000474.1 GCA_030037435.1 Candidatus Acidiferrales bacterium
TTACGAGATCGGTCCCGCTGGCCGGGCTGAGGATGGAGCCACCAGGCGACCGGAACGGCGCTGGGCCGAGATTAAGCAACGAGGCGAATTTAGGGGAAAACTATTTTGTGACCGTCATCATCATAGCGAATACAAACGGGGTTCCCGCTTGCGGAAAGTGTATAATGGGGCGGTTCCCTTCCGGAGGTGGCCGATGAAAAGAGCCTATGCAGTCCGATGGGTGGCGACGTTGATGGCTGTGTCGCTGGGGACGTGGCCTCTCTTTGGCGCTCCGTCGACCGACCAGACGCCAGCACCGACGACGCAGCAACAGCAGCAACAACAGTCCGGCCAGCAGACGGCGGATAACCAGCCGATCCCTCAAACAGATAATCCCAACGTCAAGCCGGGAAGCGAGGCTGACGTCAATGCAATTGGGAACCGGAGCGTCGGCAAGGGGCTGGACTTCTATTCGTTGCAGAAAGAGATCGCGCTCGGCAAGCAACTAGCGCAGGAAGTGGATCGTCAAGCTAAGTTTATCGACGACCCGGTGGTGAACGAGTACGTGAACCGCGTGGGACAGAATTTGGTGCGGAATTCGGATGCGCGCGTGCCGTTTACGATCAAGGTGATCGATTCGGATGTGGTGAATGCGTTTGCGCTGCCCGGCGGATTTTTCTACGTGAACAGCGGGCTGATCCTGCATGCGGATGAGGAATCGGAACTGGCAGGAGTGATGGCGCACGAGATCGCGCACGTTTGCGCGCGGCACGGCACGAAGGAAGCGACGAAGGGCGACATCATGCAGATCGCGTCGATTCCGGCGATGATCTTCATTCCCTACACATGGGCCGGGTACGCGATCTACCAGGGCATGAACTTCGCGATTCCGGTGACGTTCCTGAAGTTTTCGCGCCACGACGAAGCCGAAGCGGATTACCTGGGACTTCAGTACATGTACAAAGCGGGATACGATCCGAACGCGTTTGTCGCCTTCTTCGAAAAAGTAGAGGCGGACGAAAAGAAGGAGCCGGGAACGATCCCGAAGATTTTCTCGACGCATCCCCCGACACCCGACCGCATCGAAGCGACGCAAAAAGAAATCGCGACAATCCTGCCGCCGCGCGATGAATATATCGTGACGACTTCCGAGTTTGACCAGGTGAAACACCGCCTGCAACTGATCGAAGCGAATGTGAAAGTGAAAGACTCCAAGGGTCCGTCGCTGCGGAAGCGTACAAGCCAGAACAAGGGCGGAAATACTACGGCTGACCCCAACTCGACGGGGTCGGACCAAACCCCGTCGGATGATAGCGACAAGCCGACACTGCAGCGCCGGCCAGATGATCAGCCGGGGCAGCAAACTGATCCGCAACCCAGCCAGCAACCGAATCAGCAACCCTGAGGAACCACAAGAAACATCAAACCCGGAATTGGAGATTTCTGCGAGAGGCATTCGGGAAAAACCGAATGCCTCTTTTTTTGCGATTTCGGGCGATTACGAAACTTGAATGCGGTGACAACTTGCGCGTTAGCGAGCGTGAACTTCGGCGACTCCGAGGCGCTTGAGGCCTTCGGCGTAATACTTGCGGTACAAAATATCCCACTCTTCGCTGCCCTCGAGGATTTCCTTTTTCTGCGAGCTAATTTTGGCGCGCACTTCCACGTCGACCTGCTCCTCGAGCTTCAGAAGAGCGGTGAGAATGTTGACGACTTCGAGGCGAATTGTGTCGCGATCCTCGATGAAGTCCACGGCGGGGCTGGAAACGAGAACGTCTATGATTCGATGAGAGAGGCGAACCGTTTTCTCGCGGGTCAGACGCATATCAGCGGAGAATCAGCTTCCTTTCGCGGGCAAGCTGAGTCTTCACCTTCTTATACATGTCCTGGTAGGACACGCCGGTGCGGCGCATCTCCTCGGAATAGCGGCTCAGAATTTCGCGAACCTCCTCGTTTAGCCGATCCTCGATGGTGACTTCGTCGGCCATAGCATGGCGAACCTGCTGGGTAAGGTTCTCAAGTTCCTTTGTTTCGATCATCTTGCCAGCTACCAGGCGTTTCACCACTTCCTTGGCCATGTAGCCGACGTAGTCTCGAGTCAGAAGCATTCCATGAAACTCCGATGTGCGCTGGTACGCAATTCAGTCTAATGGTTGCGCGCAAAGAGTGTCAAGGCAAGCATCGAACTTACAATTATGGCACGAAGCAGTTTCTAGAGCGCGGCAGCAATCGAACGACTCAAGTGGAGCACCACATCCTGAGGCTGATTGGTCACGACCACGGCGGTAAGTTCCCTGATCTGGAAGGAAACGAGGTGCTCGCCTTCGCGGCCCGAGGCCTGTACGAACGTGGGTTCGGCGCTCGGCGCGGGACGGACTGCCTCGGGCCCAATATCGCTATGTCGAAGGAACAGGGAATATTCGTCCGAGCCATCCGAATAGACGAGGTGGACGAACAGGCGGCTATCGAGCCAGCAAAGCTTGGCGCGAACCAAGTGGTAACCGGCCGGGGGAACGGCCATCACGGCCGACTGAGAAACTCCCTGACTGGCGGCAAGCGCCACGATCTGAGATGGATCAACAAACCATCGCCGCGGCTGATGGTCCACGACCTCAAATTGATGGTCCAGAGCGGCGTCGGCATAGACGCGGGGCAATTCAGGACCCAGCAGACCGCCGTATCCCAACGCCGCGAGCAAGACCGCTGCCGCGATTCCCGCCGCTACGATGGCCCAGCGTCGACCGACTGGCGAATGAGAGCTCGGCCTGAAATGAGCGCCGAGGTCAGATCTGATTTGCTGTCGGACGCGGTTCGCGACGCCAACTTCGTCCACCGCGTCCGACAGCACGACCGCACGAAGACGCTGGTCGAAATGGGCGGCGCGCTCGATTTCCTCGGAACAGGCTGGACAGCTCTGCAGATGGGCGCGGAAATCCCGGGCGACCGAGGCATCGAGCTCGCCGGAGAGATAGAGCGGCACCAAGTCCGCAAGTTCGCTGCAGTTCATCACGCTCTCTTTTCCGCCCATTGCGCGCCGGCGCGCCTATGACGAGCCTTCGGCGCAGCTGGCTCAAACCGGGCGCGTAATGCCTGCCGCGCTCGGCTGAGGCGAGACATCACGGTCCCGATGGGCAAGGAGAGAATTTCCGCTATTTCGCGGCACGTAAATCCCTCAACTACGGCGAGAAGTAGCACGCTCTTATGCTCCGCGGACAAATCGCTGAGGGCACGTGATATGGCCGCTCCCTCGAGGAGCAGATACGCCTCGCGGCTTTCTGGCTCCCCCTGGTGCGCGGGCATCTGAAGGGAAACCAGAACCGGCGTCGAGCGAGCTTTTCTGCCGTGCGCGTAGAACGCGTTGAACAGAATGCGAAACAACCACGCACGCGCGTTGGTGCCGGGGCGAAACTGTTCGAAATTTCGCCACGCGCGCAGCAGGGTCTCTTGCACAAGGTCTTCGGCCATGGATGGATCCGACACCAACCGCCGGGCAACCCGAAGCAGGCTTCGGGAGTGGGGCATGGCAACGCGTTCGAAATCACTTTGCCGCAAATTCACGGCCCTGGCGATCCGTTCCTGAGAATGAGGCAGGTGTCGTGACCAGACACTTCGCGCCTCATAGATACCACGATCCAGGCCGCAACGCTACTTGGCTGCGTCTTTCTGGAGGTCATCGAGCGCCGCCAGAACCTGTTCGCTATGCCCGCTCGGATTGACCTTAATAAACTCCTTCACGATCGTGCCGTTTGGATTGATTAGGAAGGTGTTGCGCGCTGCAACAGTCATTGTCCCAAATTTCATCACCGACCCGTACATCGCTACAACTTGCTTGTCGGCATCCGAGAGCATTTTGAAGTTCATGCCGTCTTTCGCACACCACTCCTTGTGGGACTCAACGCTGTCGACACTGACGCCAATGACCACAGCGTTTCGTTTGTCGTACTGCGCCTGGTCGCGCTGAAAGGCGTGGGCTTCAATCGTGCAGCCGGGAGTCTGATCTTTCGGATAGAAGTACAGAACCACCCACTTGCCGCGGTAGCTGTTGAGGCTGATGGGCTTGCCTTCCTGAGAGTCGAGCGTGAAGTTGGGTGCCACCGTACCTACTGCGGGAACAGCCTGTTCATCGGCGTGCACTGTGGGATAGACGAACGCAAGCAGCGCCAATGCGGCCAGCGCCGACATTAGAAAAGAGGCTGCACGTAAGGTGGACGAAAAAGAGAGCTTCATCTTTGGGTGCTCCTGGATGTGGAGTGACCCGCTACGCAAACGGGTCGATACAGCTACTAGAATGCCCGCAGCCTTCCGATTCATCCCTCGTCTCTGCTATTCTGGCGAGTTATCAAGAATACTCGCGAGATTCAGGGCTCAACGAATCTCGTTACGAAAAAGGACTAATCCACTGTGACTTCGTCAACTGTTTCCAGCCGTAGCACGAAACGCATTTTCAATTTCAACGCAGGACCAGGCGCCCTGCCCTTCCCAGTGCTTGAACGCATGCGGGAGGAAATGCTCGACTATCGCGGCACAGGCATGTCCGTAATGGAAATGAGTCATCGTTCGCCCGAATTCGAGGCGATCAACAGCCAAACCGAGCAGACTTTGCGGCGCCTGATGGCGATTCCGGACGACTACGCCGTGTTATTTCTGCAAGGCGGCGCTAGTCTGCAGTTCGCAATGGTGCCGATGAATCTATATCTCGCGGGCAAGCCGGTAGACATGGTGCACACGGGATCGTGGACAAGCAAAGCAATCGAGGAGCTGAAAAACACGGCGCAATACCGGCTGGCGGGTTCGGGCGAGCCGCAGAAATTCACGCGGATACCGCGGAAAGAAGACATCACGTTCGCGGCCGATGCTTCATACGTTCACATCTGCACGAACAACACGATCGAGGGAACAGAATGGCAGGCTCTGCCGGCCACAGGCAGTGTGCCGCTAGTGGCGGACATGTCGTCAGACATTCTGTCGCGACCCGTGGACGTGCGTCAGTTCGGATTGATCTTCGCGGGCGCGCAGAAAAATCTAGGGCCATCGGGAGTGGTGGTGGTGATCGTACGCCGCGATCTGATGGAACGGGCGGACGAAAAAGTGCCAAAGATCCTTCAATACCGAACCCACGCGAAGGAGCACTCGCTGTATCACACCCCCCCAACCTTCGGAGTGTACGCAATGGGCCTGGTGCTCGAATGGGTTGAGGCACAGGGCGGAGTGGCCGAAGTTACCAAACGGAATGTGACCAAGGCCAAGAAGCTCTACGACGCAATCGATGCGAGCGGCTATTACAAGTGTCCCGTTGAGAGCGGATCGCGATCGAACATGAACGTAGTGTTCCGCGTGGCTGGGGGTGACGAGGCTGTCGAAAAGGAGTTTGTGAAGCAGGCGGAGGCTGCCGGGCTCGCGGGCATCAAGGGTCACAGATCGGTCGGCGGCATGCGCGCATCGCTCTACAATGCGGTAACAATCGAAGCGGTGGACGCATTGACAAGCTTCATGCGCGATTTTGAGAAAGGGAAGGGCTAGCCGCGCGTGGCAAGAACGTAGGTTCGCCAGAACCGCCGGTGCTGCTGAATCACCACACCCCTGTTGCAAATATGCCACATGAGTAGCTTGACTTGCCTCTGGGGCCCCGCTATTTTGGGACTGGAATGTCCTCTCCCACATCCCATCATTTGCCCGACCTCGCGGGTAGTGGCGAATCTCCGGCTCGCGCCTCAACCAGCGTGAGTCGAATGCCTGAGCTGCCTCTGCCAGTCTTGCCCGCGAGACGACGGAGCGAAGGCGACCACCCTCCGCTGGACGAATACTACAACTCTCTATTTACCGCGATGGGACCGCAGCATTGGTGGCCGGGCAGGACGCAGTTCGAAGTGATCGTTGGCGCAATTTTGACCCAGAACACAGCTTGGAC
>JASHRI010000475.1 GCA_030037435.1 Candidatus Acidiferrales bacterium
TCTGCTTTGGGCGGACTGAACGGTCCCCGGAACGTAGACCAGCGATCCCGCAGCGGAAACGCTGTACTGGGATGCTCCGAACGCTTCGGACTCCATGACCCCCTCAACCGCAGGGATCGCCGGGCCCGTGACTTCCAGCCGTTTAGGATCGAACGGCACAGCCATCAGGTTTCCCCCTTGCGCATAAAGAAGGTACCCAGAAAGCGCGTAGCGCGGTTGCGTCGCCCCTTCGATCAGGTTCCGCCGTTCGCCAGTCCCAATCGACTGAACTGCAACTTGCGCAGTGGCCGAATTAGTGACGGATGCGGAGGCAGCAAAGAGCAAAGCCATGCCTCCTGGCAAGAACTCCGGCCAGTGATGGCTGTTCTCCCCTTTCTCGAAATGAGTCAGCGGCTGCGAAATGCCTCCCGCGTCCGACACTTGCTGGAGCGTTCCATTTGGCGCGGGTGCAAAGGCTATCATCCCCTGGCTGCTCCAACTCGCCCCGAGAGCGCTCGCAGCATCGGCGAGCGTCAGCGGCGCTCCCCCGCTAATTGAGATTTTCTTCAACTTTCCGTCCGCGAAAAACCCCAGCCATCGCCCGTCGGGAGAGAAGAAAGGGCTGACGGCTCCTTCCGTGCCACGAATGGGCTTAGCTTCTAGGCTATTCATCTCCCGGAGATAAATCTGTTGGGTGCCGTCTTGAGTGGCGACATATGCGAGATGGGTGCCGTCAGGAGAGAGGGCCACAACAGGGCCATTGCGAAGACCGGCCAATTGTTGGCCCGGCGGTAGATTTATTGCAGCGCGAGTGACGAGCGGCGGTGAAGGCGAGGGCTTCAGATTCCAAGTGACTAGGCTCGCGATCACAGCGCCTATCAGCAAAGTGCCTAGGCCGACGATTAGCGTTCGCCGCCAGAGTAATGCGGAGATTTGTGTCTCTCCCGCTAGCGAAGGGTCCGGAGCGCCTGAGAGAACTTCATCCAGCGCAATGCGCGCATCGCCGATGTCGCGCAGTCGCTGCTTCGGATCTTTCTGCAAGCAACGTTGCAATAGGACGCGAGCGCGAATTGGTGTCGCCGCAGGAAGACGCGACCAACCCGGTTCTTCCTTGATGACGGCTGCGAGCGTGTCCGTGACCGATTCGCCCTCGAACGCTCGTCCGCCGGTCAGCATCTCGTACAGCACGCACCCAAACGCCCAAATATCCGCGCGGCGATCGACGGGCTTGGCCTTCGCTTGTTCCGGTGACATGTACGCAGCCGTACCCAGCAGCACGCCGGCTTGTGTGACCATTCGGCTGATCGTGGGAGAATTCGCCAAGTCCTCATCCGTCTCCCCCTCCACCGCCTTCGCCAGACCGAAATCGAGAATTTTCACCGAGTCATCGCGTGAAACCTTGATGTTCGCCGGTTTCAGATCGCGATGAACGATGCCGCGCTCGTGCGCATACTCCAGTCCCTCGCAAATCTGTTTCGCAATCCGCAGCGTTTCATCGACGGGGATTGGTCCGGATTTGATGCGATCCGCTAGCGTTGGCCCTTCGACCAACTCCATCACCAGCGCACGAGTGCTGCCCGAGTCCTCGAATCCGTAAATCGCAGCAATGTTGGAATGGTTCAGCGATGCCAGCACTTTCGCTTCGCGCTGAAATCGCGCCATGCGCTCGGCATCTCGCGCAAACGCCTCGGGCAGGACCTTGATAGCAACATCGCGCCCCAGCTTCCCATCTCGCGCGCGATAAACCTCTCCCATCCCTCCCGCGCCAATCGCAGCGGTGATTTCATACGGGCCGAGCCGAGACCCAGTTGTTAAGGGCATAAATTGGCGAGGATTTTACATCAGAAACACTGCCTGGCGACGCTAAGTCCCGATTAACGCTGCCAGCTCAACCGGACATTTCCTTTTTGACGCCTGAAGAGCCTTCAACGTTCGACCGCTCAAAATCTGAAATGACAGAGCTGGCGGACTAGCTCCGCTGCCGCATTGTAGTAAAACTGTAGTAGTTGCTTGTTCAGAACGGGTCAGAACAGATCAAAACGGATCAAAGGCGCGAGATTATAAGCGATTGAAAAATATAGTACAATGCGAAATTTTCAAAACCGATCAGAACAGCCTGTTGTTTTCCTAAACTGCGTGTCGGGAGTTCGACTCTCCCCAGGCCCACCAGCCTTCGCCCGCCAAGGCGGACTGCGGCTTGGCAAAGCCTCACAAAACGGCACAAACACCGGGGTCGCTCCCGCCCAAATCGAGGATTTCGTCCGCGGTCTTTTTGCAGACCTAATCTCTGTAGCGTGTTCTTCGTCGGAACGTTGTGGCGGGGCCCAGGTGAACGGAACGCCTATCTTTTGGGGTGAACACTGCGAATATTTATCTGTTCGCCGCCAGTCCTCCGCAGAACGAGCCAAACTCTACAGGGACAGGTAGCTCGTCATAGCCAATGATTCAGGTACAGCCACTTAGATGAGTCCTTGGCAACCAGAGAAATGGCGAACCGGAGCCCCTTGTCCACCGACGCCGTTAATTCGGCCTACTACCTCCGGCTCTGAGTCCTTCTGGCAGTTCTGACAGTCTCGATCGCTCGCGATACGTGCAAACCTGCGGAGGGTCCGCAGCATTGTGGTCGTCACCGCCAAATGGAGGGAGACATTTGTTATGGCAACACAAGCACGCTCAAACTTCCAGCAAACGACTCAGGAAAAGCCAATTCCGGGGCCAGTTCCCGGAACAAGACTTACAGAGGCATACGTGCGAGAGATCGCGCGGTTCGCGTACGTGTTTGCGTGGCCCATGGTGAACGTTTACAACCGCTTCCTAACGTACGACAAGCTGCCAGGACCGGGACTCGCGGGCGGCGTGTTGCCGGTTGCGCCGCCGAATCAACTGGGCATGCTGCACGATTACATCGAACCCTCGGAACGCGCGGTTGCATGCCCAAATCAGGACGTCGTCTATGGACAGTGCGTCTTGGCGCTGGATCGGGAACCTTTTGTCATTCAGGTGCCCAATTTCGGCAACAGGTTTTGGGTTTATCAGGTCATCGACCAGCGCACGGACAGTTTTGCGGATCTTGGACAAATGTACAACACAACACCGGGAGCATACCTCCTTGTCGGACCTGGCTGGTCCGGGAGCAAACCGAAGGGAATCGAAGAGGTCTTCCGCTGTTCGACAACTTTGGGCATGGTGATTCCTCGCGTGTTCAAAGACAGTACCCCAGAAGACCTTGAGGCGGTGCAACCCTTCATCAACCAGATTGTTGGCTACCCATTGTCGAAATTTGACGGGAAGCTTAAGACAATGGATTGGCGTAAGTCGCCAAGCTTTCCGGGTGACACCGGAAATGAAGAAGTGAAATGGGTGAAACCCGAGCTCTTCGTGGATCAGTTCCCAAGCGTGCTCGGCCAGGTTCCGGCACTTCCGGGCGAAGAGGCCATCTACGGACAGTTTAACGCCATTATTGCGGCCGCAGACAAGGACCGTCTACTGAAAAACGTGTTGCATGACGCCGTCGCCTCAGCTGACGAAGAATTGGTTAAACCACTCTTTCAATTCCGCAACTACGGGCTACCCCTTCCGGGGAATTGGACTACGCAAAACAATGGCGCGCAATTCGGGACCGACTATTACACGCGAGCTGCTGTCGCAAAGTCCAACATACTTGTCAACCGTCCGAACGAAACAAAATACTTCTATCAGGACCTCGATTCCGAGGGACAACGTCTGAACGGAGAGAACAGCTATACGGTAACTTTTGGGAAAGGCAAGCTACCGCCCGTTAAGGGTTTCTGGTCGTTAACTCTATACAACGAATTTCATTTCTTTCACCCCAATGAACTGAAGCGTTTTTCGCTGGGAACGAAGAATAAGGACCTCATCCCGGATGCCGACGGCTCGCTAACGCTCCACGTGCAATCGAAAGCCCCCGAAAAGGCCAAGATGTCCAATTGGCTGCCCGCGCCCGAAGGCGATTTCTCGCTATACATCCGCGCATACTGGCCCGAATCATCGATCACCAGTGGACAGTGGACCCCGCCCGAAGTCCGGCGACTCCACTAAAACCGGGGGCGGCTTTTGTGCGGTATCGCCGCTAGTCGGGACTAGTGGGAGCTTGCCCGCATGGCGACCGCCAAAGAATCACTTAACCTTGACGACGTCATCGGGTTTCCACGTTTGATCGAAGAACTCGACACCGGTGCCGTAAAGGCGCAGGGCTGCTATGAAGTTCCGGCCACTGACGGTCTGAATCCAGTTCGACTTCGCTGCGTCGGCGGGTTTCTCCGGTGCGAACCACAAATCCACTGAGCCGTCGCTATTGGCTAACACACTGTTGAAGGCGTTGATCGAAGGCAATAGCTGCGGAGTTTCCGGCATGCTCCCGTCGGTCACGTTGTAAGCCGTTACGGCCCAGAAAAGTGCGGCCGGCGGATTAGCAGGGAGATGCATTTTGTAGGTGTTAGATCCGTTGAGGAATTCGCCCTGCGCATCCCTGGCGGTAAAGGGATATTTGGAACCGGCATTCAAAGTACGCATGACCATAGCGGACGCCGAGGAATAGGCGAACTGGAAGTATGACGCCCGCTGATTCACGTCTAGGTAACCATCCTGTAACCACTCGGCTGTGCCACCAGCCCAGATATTCTCGTACTGCCTGTCTTCGTAGTACCGATTGCGCTTATCTGGGCGGCCCAATTGGCGCATGGCCAGAATCATTCGGGGCGCAGTCTCCACCGCTTTCTGCAATAACCGCTGTTGCTTGTCAGCTGGTCGGAAGGGGTGGCCCTTGATGATACCTATCGAGGCTAGTACGCCGCGAAGCTCAGGGTCGATAGCTGAGGCGGGTTCGTAGTCGATGAATTCCTTCAGCTTGGTCCAGTATCTGTTGTCGACGGGGTACATCATATTCACGCGCTTGCCGCTGGCATTAGGAAACTCCATCGGCCTGACGTCTTTTTCCACGGCCCAAAGCGGATACACGCGAGTCTGCTCCGCCAGCGCGACCGCAGGAGCTGCGTCGGGACCGTCCTTGCCTTTTTTCATCACCGTGCGGAAAAACAGAAGCACGTTGTACGTCTGAGATTTGAAGGCGAAGTATCCCTGCGGCACTTCCGCGTCATAGTCCGGTGGCAGCAACAGGTAGAGCCCACCTCGAGCCCGGTCGGGTCCGATGATTCCGACATCTGTGATCGTGCGCTGAAAGAAATCTGTGAGCATCCCGATGACATTGGGCGGCGCGGCGATCACGATAGGGCCGGCCTCCTTCAGATCGAGATAGCTCATTGAATAAATGACATCGGCATTCGGCGTTGGCACCCATGTGCGTGAATCCATACGGTCCTTCCAGATGGGCAGGACGTTATAACCTTTGCCGAAGGCGGCTTCCGAGCCGTCGCGCATGCCGATGGTGTTCAAGGCCGGCAACATAGTCATATACGTATGCACAGCGCGCTGGTAGAAAAGCTCGTCGCACAGTGCTTCCGCTCCATCTTTCGACAACCAGTTTCCCCCATTCAATTGCTCGACTAATGGTGGTGCCTGTGGCCGCTGCGCACGGGCTGGCGAGGACGAGGCAGCGACGGAAAATGGGCTGACCGCCGACCTTAACGTGACGCCTCTTCTCGCAGCTTTGCGTCTGTGCATAAATTCTCCTCGTCTTACCGTAGACAGGCCGACGGTGGCACGAAAACTGTTACTTGTGACAGATGAGGTAGTAAATGGCGTGCGGAGGCACAAGGAGTGCATTCCGGTGAAAGTTTTTACTTGGCTGGATGCTTCTTGTGGAGTCAGAGCACCAAAGGTTCTCCGATGTTCCGACTCCCTGCGACGATCTGACCGAGCGGAAGAGCTCTAAGATCGTCAACTAGGGCCCACCACATCTCTAACTACTGATATCACCTGATTGCACGGTTTGACGGCTGGCCACAGCATTGCTCTAGAATTCTGCTCTGGGTCAGCGTACGATTCGGCGCCCAGCGCCGCCACCCGTCCAATCAAGGAGAATTCTCGCTGATGAGCGACAAATCTATCGACACCGAAAACGAGAAGACGGAAAAACCTTCCGTCACACTTCCGGGCACCGTCGAAAAAGTGATTCCCGCCCGTCCACCCTTCGAGCCTGAGAAAGCCCAAATTTCTGTCGAAGGCGGAGAGGAATTTTACAAAGAGATCCGCGTTGAAAATACACTGAGGGACTCGAACGGCAACGAAGTGAAGCTCAAGCCTGGCGCGGACGTTGACGTCACGATCGAAGCGGACAAGGACGCCACCATCGAAAAAAAGCCTTGATCTCCTCGCGGCCCTGTTATTCCGCTCTCCAAGGGGCGCTTGCGACGCCTGGGCTCCTGCCGACCCCCTACCAAATGTATTGACAAGCGTTGACAGGCGTCGCTCGAACCGTATAATCATCAGCTTGGCCCGTCCCACTAGCGGAAGTTGGTCCAGGCAGTCCGGCTCAAAGGCAGGGACATCTTGTTGACGTTGGCCTCCACTCTCGCGCTCCTGTCTCTTCCCTTTGGCAGTCCTCTCGCACGATATTGGAATCACCTGGTCGATCCCACTTTTCGCGGCCTCTATCAAGCCAACGCCTTCGACCTCGCGATCATGCTGCCATATTTTTTCGTGATGGTTGTGCTGGCGATGTACGGAATTCATCGCTACACGCTGGTCTACAACTATTTCAAGAACCGCAAGAATGTGGCCGGCCCGGCGCCCAAAATCACAGAATGGCCCAAAGTTACGGTCCAGCTACCCATCTACAACGAGCGATACGTGATCGAGCGGCTGGTGGAAGCAGCGGCGCAATTCGACTATCCGCGTGAGCTGCTGGACATCCAAGTTCTCGACGATTCTACTGACGAGACGCAAATCGTCGCCCGCGACTGCGTCGAACGATTTCGCGCGCTCGGTGTTCCGATCACCTACATTCATCGCGACAATCGCGAGGGGTTCAAGGCCGGTGCTTTGCAGGAGGGCTTGCGGGTTGCGACCGGCGAATTTGTAGCCATCTTCGATGCCGACTTCATCCCGCCGGCTGATTTTCTGCGCCGCACCGTACCCTACTTCGCCGATCCAAAGCTGGCCATGGCGCAAACGCGCTGGAGCTACATCAACCGCAACTATTCCACGCTCACTGAGGTGGAAGCGATTCTGTTAGACGGCCATTTCGCCATCGAGCATTCCGCGCGCTTCCGTACCGGCCTGTTTTTCAACTTCAATGGCACGGCCGGCATTTGGCGTCGCGCAGCAATCGAAGATGCCGGCGGCTGGCAGCACGACACGTTGACGGAAGACACCGACCTTTCCTATCGCGCGCAACTGCGCGGATGGCACTTCGTCTATTTGCCCGAAATCGACTGCCCATCGGAATTACCGGTGGAAATGAACGCATTCAAATCACAACAAGCGCGTTGGGCCAAGGGTCTGATGCAGACCGCGAAAAAGGTCCTTCCGCAAGTGATGCGCTCCAATGCGCCCGGGCCGAATAAGGCCGAGGCCTTCTTTCACCTCACGGCCAACATCAGCTATCCACTGATGGTTGTTCTCTCGATCATTTTGCTTCCGGCGATGATCGTGCGCTTCTATCAGGGATGGTTCCAGGTGTTGCTGATCGACTTCCCGCTGTTCCTGGCCTCCACTTGTTCGATTTCGTCGTTCTATCTTGCGGCCGAACGCGCACTGTATCCGAAAACTTGGAAACGGACGTTCCTCTATTTGCCGTTTGTGATGGCTGTCGGGATCGGTCTTTCAGTCCGCAATTCGTTGGCGGTGATCGAAGCGCTTTTCGGAGTGAAGTCGGAATTCGTGCGCACTCCCAAATATCGCGTTGAAGCGGGAGCAAAACCGGCTTCTTCGTGGGTCAAGAAAAGCTATCGCAAGCGCCCGGGATGGATGCCATTTGCGGAAGTGGGGCTTGGACTCTACTTTGCCGCTGCGGTGAT